>PXCO01000187.1 GCA_003565295.1 Cyclobacteriaceae bacterium | reverse complement strand
AGATGAAATCGAGCCTGTCCTGACGGCAGTCAGGGCATGACGAGAGCGACACACGGGGGGATGATTATCGTTGCGAGATTCCATCTGACCATAAAAAGACAATTATAAACAGATGAAAAAATATGGACTTTTTCTTTTTGCACTATTTCTTTTTCTTGTGTGGGAGAGTGCTGCCCAGCAACTTAATTTCAACGTCACCATCAACAGTGAGCGGGCCAGGACACAGGATAGGGATATTTTCGACAATATGAAGACCGCTTTTGAACAGTTTCTAAACGGGAGAAACTGGACAGACGACGAGTTTAGGCCGGAAGAGCGGATAAAAGGTAACCTACTGATCACCATCAACGATATGCCACAGGTAGGATTGTTTACGGCCACGGTACAAATCCAGACCGTAAGACCAGTTTATGGATCCAACTATGAAAGCCTCATATTCAATTTTGCCGACAGGAATTGGACCTTTGAATATACGGAATCACAGCCCATGGAATTCAACCAATTCTCCTACTTGAACAATGTCACCAGCCTTTTGGCCTATTATGCATACATTGCCTTGGGTTTGGATTATGATTCTTTTTCCCCAAGGGGAGGCAACCCCTATTTTGAGGTCGCCAGCAACATTGTGGCCAATGCACAGCAGTCCCCAAGGCCAGGTTGGAACCAGAACCCCTCTGATAGGAGGAACCGGTATTGGTTGTCCAATGACCTTTTCACCTCCCAGGTGATGGTACCAGTAAGGGATGCCTATTACCTGTATCACAGAAGGGGGATGGACCTGCTCAGCACCAAGCCAGAGGAAGGCTATAAAAACATTTTAGAAGCCATCAAAAAAGTGTCGGAGGCCAATCAGGTGCAGCCCAACAGCATTTTGACCATCAGTTTCATGGATGCCAAGTCCGATGAAATCAGTAAGGTGTTAAAAGGAGCTCCTTTGGAAATTCGCCAGGAGGCGGTGGAAGTACTGCTTAAAGTGGACCCCAACAACGCAAGAAAATACAACGATATCCTGAAGGGATGACGAAAACTTTTTACCTTTATTTTTTTAAAACCATCCACCATTCATGCTAAAGCATCTGAGTATTTCCAATTATGCGCTCATTCAAAAGCTGGAAATGGCTCCTTCTCCCGGACTCAATATGATTACTGGGGAAACCGGGGCTGGAAAGTCCATCATGTTGGGAGCTGTGGGACTGTTGTTGGGCAACCGTGCAGACACCAAGGTACTCTATAATGCCTCCAAAAAGTGCGTCATTGAAGGGGAGTTTGACATTGGGGCATACGGGCTATCTACATTTTTTGAAGAAGAGGAGCTGGATGACGAACCTATTTGTATCATTAGACGAGAAATTTCCCCTTCCGGGAAGAGTAGGGCGTTTGTGAATGATACACCCGTACGTCTGGAGGTACTCAAGCAGCTTGGTAAAAACCTCATGGACATCCACTCTCAACATGAAAATCTTTTGCTAGGTGCAGCCAGTTATCAATTGGCCCTCATCGATGGCTTTAGCCAGGCCCAAAAGGAGCTCAAGGAATACCAATCTGCATATAAACAATTCCAGCAGGACAAAAAAGCCTATGAACACCTCAAATCTGAGGCCTTGGAACTTCAAAAAGAAGCAGATTACAATAAGTTTCAGCTAGAGGAAATTACCTCCCTGGCACTGGAAAAGGGTGAAATTGACAAACTGGAGCAAGAGCAAGACTTGTTGGAAAATGCCGAAGAAATCAAAGCTAAGATCAACGAGGTGGTTTCTTTGATGGAAGATGAAAATTTTGGCGCCTTTAACCAGCTGTCTCAGGCAGCTCAGCAGTTAAAGGACTTAGGGAAGTTTGGTCAAGGCTTTTCAGAATTGGAGGCAAGATTTCAATCGGCCTATATAGAGCTCAAGGACATTGGTGAAAGCCTGGCTCATGAAGATCAAACCATTGAGGTGGATTTTGAAAAGCTGGAAACCATACGAGAAAGGCTAAGCAAAGCCTATCAGCTCCAGAAAAAACATGGGCTTGATCACCCGGAATCATTGATTGAACTGGGTGAGGAATTAGCCGAAAAGGTTTTTACCGTGGATCACCTGGAAGAAAACTTACAAAAGCTAAAACTCGCCTACGAAAGTTCCGAAAAGGAAGTACTCAACAAAGGTAAAGAACTGAGCGACAAACGGACTTCGGTATTCGAAACTTTCAACAAGGAGATTCTGGCCATATTGCGGCAACTAGGCATGGAAAACGCCCAAATAAGCCTAAAAAGAAAAGAAATACAGCCTGAGTACTCCGGAATGGATGCTATTGAATTTTATTTCTCTGCAAACAAGGGAATTAGCCCCCAACCCTTGGGGCAAGTGGCCTCAGGCGGTGAATTCAGTCGCCTGATGTTTGCCATAAAGCATTTGATGGCAGATAAGGTTGCCCTTCCCACTTTAATTTTTGACGAGATAGACACCGGTGTATCCGGAGAAATAGCTCTTCAATTGGTGAATATGATGAAAAAAATTGCCCAGAACCACCAGGTGATCTGCATCAGCCACCTGCCACAGGTCGCCGCAAAGGGAGATTACCACTACTTCGTCTTTAAAGACAACACCCAAGAAAAGACCATCAGTAAGATCAAATTACTTGAGCAAGAAGAGCGACTGATGGAGATCGCAAAAATGATTGCCGGGGCCAATCCTCCACAAAGTGCGATAAAAAGTGCACAAGAACTACTCGGGGGATAACTCCTGCCTCAAGGAAAAAAAGGAAATATTAACTTTATATTCCTTATTTTTGTAGATTGTAATTCAACTGAATACGTTTCTAACCCAATTATACATCATGCCTGAAAATTTATTAAAAGGAAAAAAAGGTATCATTACTGGTGCATTGGACCAGAATTCCATTGCTTGGCAGACTGCCCTGATCGCCAAGGAGCAGGGTGCCAAATTTGTGTTAACCAACGCCCCTATCGCCATGAGGATGGGTGCCATCAAAGAATTGGCAGAAATCTGTGAAACCATCATTATACCCGCAGATGCTACATCCGTTGAAGACATAGAAAAACTCTACGACGAATCCAAAGAATACCTAGGGGGAAACTTTGACTTTCTGCTCCATTCCATTGGTATGTCGCCTAATGTAAGGAAAGGCAGAGCCTATGGAGATTTGAACTATGAGTGGGTTCAAAAGTCCTATGATGTATCTGCACTCTCCTTCCACAAGATGCTGCAGGTGGCAGAGAAAAAGGACATATTAAACGAATGGGCCTCAGTGGTTGCCCTGAGTTATATCGCTGCCCAGCGTGCCTTCCCCTTCTACAGTGACATGTCTGAGGCTAAAGCCATCTTGGAAAGCATAGCCCGGAACTTTGGCCTTCGGTACGGGAAATCAAAGAAGGTGAGGATCAACACCATTTCCCAGTCCCCTACTAAGACCACGGCGGGCTCGGGCATTGACGGTTTTGACGATTTCTTTGATTTTGCAGACATGGTCTCCCCATTGGGAAATGCCTCCGCGGAAGCTTGTGCGGAATACATTATCACACTTTTTTCGGATTATACCCGTATGGTCACCATGCAAAATCTTTTCCACGACGGCGGCTATTCCTTCACCGGCATATCCCAGGACATCATTGACAGATTTATGGGAAAGTAAATGGAAACATCCAAATGCAATTCCTTACCGATTAAAAAGTCCTGTTCTCCTGAGGGAGGCAGGCTTTTTTAGGTTTAGCTGCAAACTGTTACTGATCCTGGGGATTTAGGATAGATGATTAATGATCGCCCTGATACTATTCACCTGTAATTTTTTAAATCGTAATTCTCCTACCCCTCTCATCAGGTGTTAAGCTTACTATCTTCGTCTCACCCCTATTTTCACAAAAGTATAGCTAATAGAACTTTTAATGAACTAATTCTCTTGAATCAAGGTTTTTCAGATTAAATTATATTAGAATATTTTACATTATGAGCTGGAAAAAATTAGATAATATTTCGCAAATTGAAGAAATACTAAATGAAAGCAAAGAAAAACCCGTTTTGGTTTTCAAGCACTCTAGCAGATGCTCAATCAGCAGTATGGCATGGAACAGGGTAGAAAGAAATTGGAAAACCGAGGATAGTGAAAAAATCTCACCCTACTTTTTAGACCTTATCGCATATAGGGAGGTTTCCAATGCCATCGCGGAAACCTTGTCCGTACCGCATGCCAGTCCCCAAGTTATCCTTATCAAAGATGGTAAGGCCATATACGAAAATAGCCATATGGGCATCAGCTACCAGGACATCTTGTCCAACACCAATTAATCGTTTCTTCAAAAAATTAAAGATGAAATCGAGCATGCGGAGAACCTCACACGAAGTATTAAAAATTGGCATTTACAGAAAGGAAATGACTTTTGGTTTCTCGCAGCCCTGCCCTGAGTTTTTTCAGGGGGCCGCAACGAATCCGCAACGCTCGCAACGTAAAAAGAATATTTGTCATTTGCAGTGTTAAAAATCAGTATTTAATCAATAATTTATTAAATTTTAAGTAATATGTCAATGGTAGGGATGCCCCGTCCCGATAGCTACGGGACGGGGCAGGCTATCCCGACTTACAGTGCGGGACAAGTTATGGCCATTGAATAGCAAATTATAAACATATGAAAAGGCCGCAGCATTTCCGGCCTCTTTTTTTGCCATTAAAATCTTTTTTTTTCCTTTTAAAACAATCCGGGAAAGTAGCTTAAACTTTTGAAGCTGGTCTGAGGTCTAAGGAGCACACAAACATCGCAGACATGAAAATCTTTACGGGTTGTTTATTTTTCTTCCACTTTTTTGCCCTTATTACCCTTGGACAACAAAGAAGTGGCGATGGCCAACGTACCCTGCCCATGATCAGGGGGATTGTAGTAGAGCATGGCAGTGAAAGCCCCATGATTGGGGCCAATGTCATGATAAAAACAGAGACCGATTCCTTGGTTACCAATACAGTAACTGATGCAGATGGAAGTTTTGAAATCCCCTACCCTAGGTTACGAACCTTCAAGTTGGAAATTTCCTACATGGGTTACCAGAGACATACGGCCTCATTTAGTGGGGGCACACCACTTGAATTAGGAACTATTGTACTAAAAGAGGATAGTGAATTGCTCAGGGAGGTGGTGATAGAAGGGCAGGCTGCTGTGGGGGAAATGAGGGGTGATACCGCTGTTTTTAACGCAGCGGCCTTTAAAACCCGTGAAAATGCAATGGCAGAGGACTTGATCACCAAATTACCTGGGGTGACAATGGAAAACGGTCAGCTGCAGGCTCAGGGAGAACAAGTGCAAAAAATTTTGGTAGACGGTAGGGAATTTTTCGGCAGCGACCCCTCTATTGCCATGCGTAACCTCCCCGCAGACATGATAGAAAGCGTAGAGGTTTTGGACCAACGTTCGGACCAGGCCAGGCTTACCGGATTTGATGATGGCAATTATGCCAAAACAATTAACATCATCACCAAGGGCAATATGCGCAATGCACACTTCGGGCGGGTATATGGAGGATACGGGACGGATGACAGGTATTCCCTAGGAGGAAATATTAATTTTTTCAAAGGCGATAAGCGAATATCTCTCATTGGAATGTTCAATAACGTAAACCAGCAAAACTTTTCATCGGAAGATTTATTGGGCGTCACCAGTGGAGCAGGTGGCGGTGGTGGCCGCAGGGGGGGCGGCCCGGGTAGGGGTAGACCTGGGGGTGGTCCTAGGGGAGGCGGTAACAACAACTTCGGAGTACCCCAAAACAATGGAATCGTGGCTACCAATTCCATTGGATTGAATTATAGCGTTAAATGGGGTGAAAAGGTCAACTTTACGGGCAGTTATTTCTTCAACAACACAGAAAACACGGTCTTTGAAAACACCAATAGGGAAACCATTCTTTCCGAAGAACAACGGCAATTTTATCAAGAGGATCGCATATCCACCATCAATAATTTCAATCACCGGATGAATGGCAGAATGGAATATGACATCAACGAGAAAAATGCCCTGATCCTCATGCCCTCCATCAGTTTCCAAAACAATGAGAGGTTTTCTGATTTGGATGGGACCAATCTGAATAACGCCTTGGATCCACTGAGCTCAACCCGGACGATAACCGACAATGAAACCAATGGTTTTAATATATCCAATACCCTCACCTATAGATATAAATTTGACAAACCCGGTAGAACCATTTCCACTGACCTATTCACCGCTTGGAACAAAAGGGATCAATTAACAGATCTGATTGCCTCCAACAGGGACTTTGTACGCAGCAGCATGGACACCCTTATCCAGGAGACCACTGCACTTTCCGATGGCTTTAATTACCGGACGAACATCACCTATACCGAACCTATTGGAGAAAAGTCTATGGCTACTGCTACTTATCAAATCGGCAACAACAAAAGTGCCGCGGACCAGAAGACTTTCCAATTGGCAAATGAACAGGGTATCATGGTATTGGATACTGCGTTAAGTAACGAATTTGACAATAGGTTTCTTACCCAGCGTGCCGGGATTGGCTATCGGTACAATCACAAGGGATTTAACGCAAACATCAATTTGGACTACCAATATGCAAAGCAGATAAATGACATCGTGTTCCCGGAGGAAGGCCAGTTTGTAAGAGATTTCAGAAATGTGCTCCCCACTGTGATCGTAAACTACAGGACAGAAAAGGGAATCAATTACAGGTTTAGGTACCGTACCAACACCAATGAGCCCAGTGTAAACCAGGTCCAAAACGTCATTGACAACAGCAACCCCTTAAACCTTAGCGTAGGTAACCCTGACTTAGGGCAGAGTTTTAACAACACCTTCTTTCTCAACATGTCCAAGGTGGACATGGAGAAAAACAAAACCCTTTTCATGTTCCTATTCGCACAGATCAACCGCAACTTTATTGGCACCAATACCTTCGTAGCTGCGCAAGACACTTTGATCAACAATGAGGTATTGTTAAGAAGTGGTGGTCAGATTACCAGCCCTGTGAACTTAAATGGGCAGATGAACTCCAGGTTTTTTGTCAATTATGGCACCAGTATTCCCAAGCTTAAAACCAAGGTGAACTTTAACCCTGGGATTAGCTACGGAAGGACCCCGGGAATCATCAATGGGCAGACCAATGTCAACGAGAATTTTGATTTCAGACAAGGGGTAACCTTTGCCAGCAATATCAGCAAGGATGTGGACTTCACCCTTTCCACTATGGGCACTTACACGATAGTGAAAAGCAGCATACAGACCAACCTGGACAACAACTATTACATTCAGAACAGTAACCTCAGGTTCTACTACTCCCCAAATGACGGCAAGACATTTATCGCCAATAATGTGAACAATATGCTTTACAGAGGGCTTTCTGAGGGTCTTGACCAGTCCGTTTGGCTTTGGAACATAGAAGCGGGATATAGATTTCTCAAGGACAACAAGGGAGAGCTCAAGCTTTACGTGTTTGACTTACTGAAGCAAAATAACAGCATTAGTCGTACGATATCAGACGTAGCCATCACGGATGTCTTTGCTAACGTGCTCACCCGATATACCATGCTTTCCTTTACCTACATCATTGGGAATTTCAAGAAACCAGCCGAAGAACCAGGACGAGATGGGGGGTTCCGTCCCTATTCACGACCCGGCGGAGGCGCCAGGAGTTGGTAATAATGGATTTTTAATTGACTCATAAAGGGCCGGGAATTTCCCGGTCTTTTTTTTATTCCTATCTTGCTAATAAGGGAGGCCATCGGAAAATTAAAACAGGGAATTAACCATTCACAATCAAGATAATATAGAATTCCATGAAAAATAAAGGCATTAGCCATTGCCTGATTATTATATTCGTCCAGATCATAAGCGGAAATGTAATTGCACAGGATTTTCCAAATGTTGTAATTACCTATTACTCTGAGTCAGGCAAGACACAAGTCATGGCCGAGGCTGTGGCAAGGGGAGTGGCAAAAGTGGAATATGTCAGCTGCACGATCAAACCAATTGATGAGATTAGCATGGAAGAGGTTATAAATGCCTCTGCCCTCATTTTGGGATCACCGGTATACAATGCCAACATTGCCCCTCAAATTCTAGAATTTATCAATTCCTGGCCCTTAAGGACGGCCTTTAAAGGATAAGATCGGTGCAGTATTTGTTACTGGCGGAGGGTTTTCCATTGGTGAGGAATCGGTGATGATGGGCATGATCCGTGCCATGTTGGTTCATGGGATGCTGATTATCGGAGGGGATAAAACAGAAGCTTCATTTGGTGCTTCGGCAATTACCGGGGAGGGGGACTTTGCAGGGAAAGCGGTCGATACCTTGTTTTTGAAAAAGGCAGAAGGGCTGGGAAAAAGAGTGGCAGATATGGTATTGAGACTGAACCAATTGGATGACAATATAAAATAACCAGTAATGAATCATCTGCAGAACTCATTTTTCAGTAACAAAACCCCGTCAATTATAAAAAAACCATTACGCTACATTGGAAGCTTGTAGCAATAATAATTTTCAATAATGTGTATGTTTACCAGCAAAAAACACATTATGAGAACCAATCTTGAAATCGCTGAAAAAAAATCATAAACACATGAAAACTAGACTACTTCAATTGGCCACATTGATATTCCTCATCTGCTCCCAGCAGGCCTATTCCCAAACCCCTTCCTCCAAGCGTTCCCTTCCCCTCACCAAGGCTTCCGCCACCAGCACGGGGATGTCTGAGCAACGCCTAGGCAAAATTGATGCAGCGCTTAAAAATGCCGTGGAGCAAAAAGAAATCCCTGGAGCAGTGGCGTTGATCGTGAGAAATGGCAAAGTGGTTTTTCATGAAGCCTACGGGATGGCGGATACCGAAAATGCCATTCCCATGAAAGCAGATCATATATTTCGCATCGCATCACAAACCAAAGCCATCACCTCCACAGCCATAATGATGCTTTGGGAAGAAGGCAAATTCAGGCTGGACGATCCTATTTCCAACTACCTCCCTGAATTTAAGCAACCACAAGTGATTACAGGATTCAGCTTTGCAGACACTTCTTTTAGCAGCCGTCCCGCTGCATCGGAAATCACCATTCGCCAATTGCTGACCCATACTTCGGGTATTGGTTATGGGGTCATTGATGGAGATGAGAGAATGAGGCTGCTTTTCAGCAAAGCAGGCACTACCGACCTTTTCACGGCTGAGGACATCAGCATAGAGTCCTCCGTAAAAAAGATTGCCAAGATGCCTTTGGCCTTTGATCCCGGCACTCAATATAAGTACAGTCTAGGCCTGGATGTACTTGGTTACTTTATTGAGGTGGTGTCGGGCAAACCATTCGATGTGTTTTTGAAAGAGCGGATTTTTGATCCATTAGGCATGAAGGACACTGGGTTCTACTTCCCGGAGGATAAGGCTGACCGATTGGTGGCTGTTCAGCAGAAGGTAAACGGAGAGTGGAAAAATTACCCAGACACGTTCTATGAAGTAAATTACCCCATCAGTGGGGCAAAGCGGTTTTTTAGTGGTGGGGCAGGCTTATCCGGTACCGTCAGGGACTATGCGGCCTTTTTGCAGATGTACCTGAACGGCGGGGAATACAATGGCCAGCGACTGCTCAGCAAAACCACCATTGCCACCATTATGGCAGACCAAACCGGAGAACTCTTTGGGGGAAAGAATCAATACCATGGATTGGCTTTTGGGGTCAATGCAGCGGGAGAAGTGGCCAAGGGGGGCAATGGCAGTGAGGGAACCTTCTATTGGGGAGGGTATTTCAACACCCAATATTTTGCAGATCCCAAGGAAAAAGTTATTGGCGTACTATTTAAACAAACCAGAGATTCTTCTGGAGACAATACCAGCTGGAAGTTCAAACAGATGATTATGAGTGCTATCGATGATTGATACCTGCATGAAAAAAACCATTAACCCTGGATTCGATCATTTGTAAAGATAATTGGTGCAGAAGTTGCTAGAGCGTACAGAGATAAAGACAGCCTTTTTCCCATAAAACTTCCTAACCATGACCCTATCCCATTTTAAATTTTATTTATTGACTTTTGGTTTGTTTCATGTGCTGTATACAAGCGTGGCCCAGGAGATCAGTGGGGGAATCACCACCAAAGTTGGCGTTCCCATTGGGGATTTTAGGGCGGAAGCTGGCGGACTTTTACTCCCCCAGGTAGGCATAGAAGGTCTGTATCACCTAGAAGGTACACCCTTTCACTTCGGGCTGGACATTGCGTACGGCAGATATGGTACGGCCGTCCATAGAAGCAACAATGTTTTCCCTGGAGTGAGCCAAAATTTCAGGATTCGAAGGAACAACAATTTCATGACATTTCTGGGAGTGGCAAGGATAAAACCCCGGCAAGATCTCACCTATTCCCCATTTATAGAGGTGAAGGGAGGGTTTATACATACCTTTACAAGGTCAAAAATCAGGGAAAACAGGGTGTCAGAACCAATCGCCACAGGTACGGAGGTTTATGACTGGGCACTGGCCTATCAGCTTGGTGCAGGGGTGATGAGGGCATTGAATGCCTCCAAAGACCTTTTTATTGAATTTTCGCTGCACTATGTTAATACTGGTGAGATGGAGTACCTAACCAGAAGTGGAGCTACTTATGAGGCAGATGGCAGCCTTAATCTTTCCCGCACCCAATCTCCTTTTCAGATGCTTCAGCCTTCAGTCGCACTGAGGTATTTTTTTCCCTAGTTGCTGTATTGTAGATTGTTGCAACGATTTCCCCATTCAAATTATGGTGCACTCTTGGCCATTTGTCACAAAAAAGGAGTATTTTTGTAGTTGTTTTCAACCAGTATATTATAAAATGAAACATTTATTACACACCATTCCCCTTTTCTTTCTTTTTTTTAGCTTAATTTTTATTCCTTCGACGGCCAAGGCACAAGACACCTACAACGTAGCTACGTACAATATAAGGTATGATAATCCCGGGGATGAAGGGAATCTTTGGCAAGATAGATCCCCACACCTGATCAGTTTGATTCAATTTCATGAAATGGACATTATAGGCACACAAGAGGGCCTATATAATCAGTTGGAGGATATGAAACGAGAACTTGATTTCCCCTATATAGGGGTGGCCAGGGACGATGGTGATAAGAAAGGGGAGTATAGTGCCGTCTTTTACAATCCCGAGAAATTTGTACTGCTGGAGCATGACACTTTTTGGCTCTCCGAAACGCCCGAAAAACCATCCGTGGGTTGGGATGCAAGTATGGAGAGGGTTTGTTCCTATGGGAAATTTAAGACCAAGCAGGGAGATCACACCTTTTATGTCTTCAACGTGCATTATGATCATAGGGGACAAAAGGCCAGGGAAGAAAGCAGCAAGTTGCTTATGGAAAAAATCGATGAGATCAATAAAGAGCACCTACCATGCGTTCTTACGGGAGATTTCAACGTAACCGATGACAATCCAGCCTACAAAGAAATCAAAGAAGGAGGGGAATTCAAGGACACCATCAATCTGGCCCCGTTTTCTCATGGCCCCGAAGGAACTTTCAATGCCTTTAACTGGGATTATCTTCCAGACAGAAGGATTGACTATATCTTCGTTACCGAACACTTTAAGGTGATTAGGCATGGTACCTTATCTGACAACTATGGCAAAAAATACCCCTCCGACCATTTTCCGGTGATGGCTGAGATAAAATTCTAAGACTAGCCAACCTTAACCTTAAACCCTGGACTGACCTTAGCAGAAGGTGGCTCAGGGTTTTTTTATTACTAGATATTGAAAGGGCGAAGGAATGGTGCCAGAAAAATATAATTGTGTTAATTTTGCGCCGCAAATGAATAATTGATATGACGCTTTCCACCAAATACAATCCAGCAGCTACCGAAAACAAATGGTATGACTATTGGATGCAAAATAGCCATTTCAGCAGTAAGGTAAATCCCGAAAAAGAACCCTATTCCATAGTAATTCCCCCTCCCAATGTGACAGGGGTACTGCATATGGGGCATATGCTCAACAATACCATACAGGACATCCTTATCCGCAAGGCAAGGATGGAAGGGAAAAATGCCTGTTGGGTGCCAGGAACCGACCATGCATCCATTGCCACTGAGGCAAAAGTGGTGGCCATGCTTGCAGAGAAAGGAATTCGGAAAAAGGATTTGACCCGGGAGGAATTTCTTGCCTATGCCTGGGAGTGGAAAGAAAAATACGGGGGGATTATCCTGGAGCAGCTCAAAAAACTTGGTGCCTCCTGCGATTGGGACCGCACCCGGTTCACCATGGATCAGGACTTGAGTGAGGCTGTGGAGAATGTGTTCATTGATTTACACCAGAAGGGTAAAATTTATCGTGGCATTCGCATGGTGAATTGGGATCCTAAGGGTAAAACTGCCCTTTCCGATGATGAGGTGATTTTTAAAGAGGTCAATTCCAAGCTCTACTACATCCACTACAAATTGCAGGACAGTGAGGGAACACTTACTATTGCCACTACCAGGCCGGAAACAATCATGGCGGATGTGGCCATCTGCGTACACCCGGAAGATCCCCGGTTTAAACACCTGCACGGCAAAAATGCCCTGATACCGTTGATTAATAGACCTATTCCTGTGATCACCGATGAATATGTGGACATGGAGTTTGGGACGGGCTGCCTAAAAGTAACCCCCGCCCATGACATCAACGACTATGAAATAGGGCTTAGGCATAACCTAGAGGTGATTGACATCTTAAATGATGATGGTGCGCTAAATGAAAAGGCACAAATCCTAATTGGAGAAGACCGCTTTGTGGCCAGGAAAAAAATCGGCAATCTTCTGCAAGAGGCCGGGCAATTGGTAAAGGAAGAGGCTTACTCTTCCAATGTGGGCCACTCTGAGCGTACGGATGCAGTGATAGAGCCAAAACTCTCCCTACAGTGGTTTCTAAAAATGGATGAAATCACCAAGCCGGCATTAAAAGCCGTAATGGAAGACACCATTCGTTTATTTCCTCCTAAGTTCAAAAACATGTACAGAAGCTGGATGGATAATGTGAGGGATTGGTGCATTTCCAGGCAGCTTTGGTGGGGGCACAGAATACCTGCCTATTATCTGCCAAATGGCCAATATGTAGTGGCCAAAAGTAAGGAACAAGCGGCTGATATTGCCCAAGAAAAATATGGTATATCTTATGGAATAGAAGAGATCCGGCAAGACGAGGATGTATTGGACACCTGGTTTTCCTCCTGGTTGTGGCCTATCTCTGTATTTGATCCTGCATACTTTCGAACCGGAAAAGCCAATAAAGACCTGGGATATTATTATCCCACCAATGATCTGGTCACTGCACCCGAAATACTATTCTTTTGGGTGGCGAGGATGATCATTGCCGGCTATGAATATACCGGAAAGCCTCCGTTTAGAAATGTTTACCTCACGGGCATCGTTAGGGATAAGCTTGGGAGAAAAATGTCCAAATCACTAGGCAACAGCCCGGACCCACTGGAATTGATCAAGTCCTATGGGGCAGACGGTGTGCGTGTGGGGATGCTGCTCAGCTCGCCGGCGGGCAATGACCTCCCTTTTGACGAGAAACTTGTGGAACAGGGCCGTAATTTCAGCAACAAAATATGGAATGCTTACAGGCTGACCCAAGGCTGGGAGGTTCAACCGGGTGACAACCCCGAAAATCAGGCGGCCGTCCAATGGTTCAGTAACCGCTTTCAGCAGGCATTGTTGGAAATCGAGGATCATTTTTCCAAATTTCGAATATCGGATGCATTGATGAGCACCTATAAGCTGGTTTGGGATGATTTCTGTTCTTGGTACCTGGAAATGATCAAGCCACCTTATCAATCCGCTATTGACGAGGGCACCTATAGAGCCACTCTTTCATTTTTCGAACACATCCTCAAAGTGTTGCATCCTTTTATGCCATTTATCTCAGAGGAATTGTGGCAACAAATCACCGAGCGAAGCCCGAAGGAGGCATTGATCCTATCCACATGGCCAAAGGTGGCTAATTTTGATCAAAATTTGGTGGAAAATACACAGCATGCATTTGATATCGTATCCCAAGTGAGAAATTTGAGGGCTTCCAAGGGGCTTTCCCCCAAAGAAGCCCTGGACCTATATATCAAAACTGCTGATGCCTCAAAATTCGAAGGGCTTGAGCCATTGATGAAAAAGTTGGCCAACCTGGGGTCTTTGACATTTGTGGATAAACTTGAGGTAGCCGCTAGTTTTGTGGTTAAGGCCGACGAATGTCATGTGCCTTTAGATACCCAAGTGAATACAGAGGAGGAAAGGGAATCCATAGAAGGGGAAATTCAATATACCAAGGGCTTTTTAAAAACAGTAGAAAAAAAGCTAGGTAACGAAAGGTTTGTAAACAATGCTCCGGTAGATGTGGTGGAAAAGGAAAGAAAGAAGCTTTCGGACGCCTTGGCAAAACTAAAGGTGTTGGAGGAAAGCCTCGCAAAGCTGGGTTAAAATTAAAATTTTACGGCAAGGGAAGTAGTGATAGAGGTATTTCCCTTGCTCATATATCCAGCAGGCCTTTCAAATATCGGTTCCGGGCTCATAAATCTTCTGCCTTCCAACCGAATAACTGCATTATTTACGGGCTCGAAGTCCACGTTTAGGGAGAGGCCGGAAATTCTCATCCCCTGATCCAGGATTACACCTGCCGGGTCGGAATAATACTCCCCTCTTGCAGCAATAAAAAAGTTTTCCCAAATGTTTTTTTTAAGGGAAAGTGTAGTTCCATACCAAATGTTAAGCCGATTTGAAAACAGTTTTTCTTCTACGCCAGCATCAGTCCCTATGGTAACCCCCCAGCCATCCCATTGGTACTGAACATAGAAATTGTTAAAAAACCGGTTGAGTCTAAGCGTTTGCGGGTACTCGTTCCCAAAATAATTGGCATAATTCAGTTCCAAACCATCCATTGGCCTATAATTAAGGCCTAGCCCCATTCCCAGGGATTGGTTTCTTCTATTTCGTTGTACATTTTGCCAGCCATTGGTAAGCCACAAAATAATGTCCAACTTTTCATGGTAGGAGTAGGTAAACCTGGCACCAGTGAGAAAATAGGGGGAGTTTTCTGCCAGCAGGCTCCTTCCCAAGTGCCAGCAATCCATCCCTATGGCACTTTCAAACCCTATATGTGAAGGCATCACCCCTACATCCAGCCAAAGTTCCTCTAGCAACCTTACCCCTACAGAACCTTCATAGACCATTTGCGCCCACTGGGGTTCATCGGCTAGATTGTATTGGGCATAATTACCGGTCATCATTGATAGGTTGGCTCTTACCTGCTCTTGATCATACCGGAACTGTAAAAGCCCTAAGTTGACAGAAAACTCATTGTGCCTTTTGAAATTGTAAAGAAATTCCGGTCTTTCATGGTGTTCAGGCCGATTGAAATCATAGGAAAAATAGGTTTCCACGTAGCCCTGAAAGGAAAATGGGGAAACACCTTCCTCCTGGGCCTGAAGGGAAGAAACCGACAAGAGCCCTAGGAGTAGTAAGGTCAAATACTTTGAAGGAAGATGGCCTCCTTGAAAGCTAACTTTTTGTCCCGAAAGTCTTATCGTAAAGTTCAATAGAATCGATTATGATTTTTTTGGCATCCTCTTTACCTAGAAAATTCTCGACCTTTACCTCTTTATTTTCCAATTTCTTATAATCCTCAAAGAAGCGGTGAGTTTCTTTCATCAAATGGGGGGGGAGTTCGGAGATATTCTCAATATAATTTACAGATTGATCATCTGCTGCTACTGCGATGATTTTATCATCAGCTTCACCGCCATCCACCATACGCATAACACCTATCACTTTTGCCTTCACTAATGTCATGGAAGGGATGTCGATTTGGGAGATGATCAGAATATCGAGCGGGTCATTGTCTTCACAAAAAGTCCTGGGGATAAAGCCATAGTTAGCAGGGTAGTGCACGGCAGAAAACAGCACCCGATCCAATATCAGCATGCCTGTTTTTTTGTCCAGTTCGTATTTCCCTTTGCTGCCTTTAGGGATTTCAATGATTCCGGTCACCATTTCCGGTGCCTCATCGCCAATACTGACATCATGCCAAGGGTTAATCATAAAAAAGAATTAAGGGTTTCACAAAATAACCTTTGCAAGTTACCCTCAATTTGACATAGGAACAAAATTCCAGGGGCAAAAATTAGCATTCCACAATTTACCTTCTACCCTTTTCTGCCAAGTCGGGTAGGGTCACTTTCATAGTGGTTCCTTCATCAGGGCTGGATGTAAGGTTGATGGTTCCCTGAAGCTGCTCAATGGATTCCTTTACCATGTAAAGGCCAATTCCAGAGCCCACATTTCTTTGGGTGGCCCTGTGAAACAAATTAAAAACCTCTTCCTGGTGTTTTCCCTCAATCCCAATGCCATTGTCACTCACAATAATAAGCGCCTGGCCATGCCCCACCTTTATCGTGATACTTATTTGTTTTTCTACTCCTTCTTTTTGGAATTTAAATGCATTGCTGAACAGGTTATTCAAAATGACCCTGATCTTGGCTTCATCTGAATGAAAGGACTCAGTTTGTTGTATATCCACAGAAATCTGGACATCTTCAAGCGGCCACTTTTTCTTATAATCACCCATTTGCTGGTCCAAGACATCTTTAAAGTTTATGGGCTCTATCCTATTGTCCATTTTGGTGGACCTGTAGAAATCCAACATTTTATAGATGAAATCATCCAGCTTTACAGTGGCCTCATCGATCATCTCAAAATATTCCAAGATCCCATTATCATCAGTCTCCATTTTCGCCAGCTTTGAGATACCTGAAATGCTCATCAATGGACCTCTTAGCTCATGGCTAAGACTATAAACGAACCTATTCATTTCAGAATGGAGCTTTGCTAGCCTGTCATTTTTGATTTTGAGCTCCTTTCGGGCATCATAAATATCGGCGGCATTAAAAATGGCATTTTTTATTTGTTCAAGGTTCCATGGCTTATCGATGAAGCGGTACACCTCACCCTTGTTGATAGCATCTATCACACTGGCGATATCTGAATACCCGGTTAACAATATTCTGATGGGTCTGGGGTTTACTTCTACGAGCTTTTCGAAGAATTCCACCCCTGTCATTCCAGGCATGCGCTGATCGGCAATAACCACTTCGAACTCTTCCTGCTGAACCAATTCCAGACCCTCCTCAGCATTCAAGGCGGTAAATACCTTGAAGTCCTTTCTTAAGCTGGCTTTGAAGGAACTTAAGTTGTTATCCTCATCGTCTATGTACAATACCTTGACCTTTCTACCTGTCATGACGCAGCTAATTTTGTGTTACAGGCAGTTTTATGATAAAACTAGTCCCCTTATTTAATTCAGACTCCACCCAGATGATCCCATGATGATTCTCCACGATGGTATAAACTATGGACAGGCCCAAACCAGTCCCTTTCCCCACAGGTTTTGTGGTGAAAAAAGGCTCAAAGATTTTATCTCTCACATGTTGTGGCATTCCTGGCCCGTTGTCTCTTATTTCAACAAGAATATGACCATCCTCAGAAGTTGTCTTGATGGTAAGTTCAGGCTCTCTGCCTTCCACCGGATGATCCAACATCGCATGAATGGCATTGCCCATTATATTCATGAACACCTGGTTAATCTTGCCTGCCAAACATTCTACCATTGGCAATTGTCCATATTCCTTTTTCACGTTGATTTTCCCAGACATGGAGTTGTTCAAAAGAATAAGGGTGCTGTCTAAACCATCATGTATATCCACCTCTTTTACATCCTGCTCGTCAATCCTAGAGAAAAGCTTTAGACCCCTGACTATTTCCACAGTTCTCTTTGCCCCATCCTCCATGCCTGCCAGTAGTTGGTCAATTTCGGTGATGAGGTAATCCACCTCAAGATCTTCTTCAAGTTCACTGATTTCCGACTTGCTGTCTTCTGAAAACTCCTCTTCCCCTTTTTCCTTGTATAAGTCCATCAATTCCAATATATCCTTTATATCTCTTTTTAACGGCGAAATGTTTGAGCTTACAAAATTTATAGGATTATTGATTTCATGGGCTATACCCGCCGTTAACTGACCCAAGGAAGCCATTTTTTCTTGATTCACCAACTGGGTTTGGGTATCCTTTAGGTTTTTTAGGGTTTGCTCAAGTTCCTTGGTCCTTGATTTGACCATTTCTTCCAAGTAAATATTCTGTTCCTTGATCAGCCTTTCGTTCTCTTTCAATGCCTCCAATTTATCATGCTGCTCCCTCTCTTTTTCTTGCTTGAGAATATTGATCTTATCCGCTAGTGCAAAGGAAAGTAAGAGAGCCTCTATGGCAGTGCCTGCCAACAGAGGTAAATTGGCATATGCACCTAAGTCCACAAGACCCAAATTGTTAAGAATGAAAGTTACCAGTCCAAACAAGAGAAAGCTCCAGGCCAATAGAAAGAAATAAGCTGATCTATCGCCCTTTCTGGCTACATATACACCAATAGTAATAAAGGAAATGGAGAGGATCAAGCCATTTAGGTCTGTCAACTGATAACTGACCTCAACATAACCCATCATCCTCAGGGCAAAAGCCAGCACATAGGAAACCACTATTAGGTAAAGGTATTTATCATACTTAGGCAAATACACATTCGTCTTCAAAAACAACTGGACAAAAGGTATCACAAATAGACTGGAGAGGGTGGTAAAACCGATTATGCTTATCTCATATAACCAGGCATTTTCCCAGAGGATAAAATAGGCATGACCTGAAAGGGCTAGTTGAGCCAATGCAATGAATAGGATGTAGAAACAATAAAAAAGGTACACCCTATCTTTCACAGAAAAGAACAGGATCAGGTTATAGAGAAAAAGGGCAATCATAATCCCGAAATAGGCACTTACGATCACAATTCGCTTACTATTATTTTCATAAAAGGCATGCTCAGGGGAGAGTGAAACGTCAAATTCCACAGGTAAATTAGAATGGATCTTAAGAATGCAACTCTGCCCAAAATTCATGTTGTTGTCCAATAAAAAGTAGGGGTTCGGGTTTTTTAACACTTCCCTTTTGTGTGAAAGGATCCCGGCCTGGTCAATTAAAAACAGGTTTCCCTGCTCGTCAAAGCGGTAGAGTTCTACAGAGCGGACGGTGGGGCTATTGATTTCCAGGTAGTAATAGTTTTGAGGAATAAAATTTTCATTGGAATGCAAATCTAATTTTACCCATAGAGGCTGGTCAATTACGCCTATATTAATTTTCTTCTCTGCAAAGTTTTTAAATTTGCCCTCTTCTACCAATTGCTCGATGTCTTGTACTTCCCCAAGGAAATACCTGTAGGATTGAAAGGTAAACCCATCATAACTCCCAAAAACCACAAGGTAATAGATGATTGGCACAGTCACTACCAGTATCAAAAACAGGGTCAACAGTGCGTTCTTGAGGTCTCTATGTTTTTTCATTTCATTGGTTTTGGGATTTTTAATTCAAATTGAAGCTCCATCTCTCCTCTTGGGCCACTTTCTACAGTTTTAAAATTGATTTTTTCCCTTAAATCAAAAATGTAATCTCTTTCCACCGGATTGGCCAAAGGCAAGTTCTCAATATCCTTGATTTCAAGTGCTGTGGCGATCAGTCCTTCTTTGGGGTAATAAAAGGACCCATTATCCCCTAATCCTGCAATCACCTCATAACCCACGCTTTTGGATATACTTAATGTCACAGGGGAACTTAGTCCAAACAGTTTTTTAAGCTTAAGTTGTGGAAGAATAGCTATGCCTACCCTAACCAGGTAAATACTTCCAATGCCGTATCCTGCCACCTCTCTGCTATTCCATAAGCCACAATATTCTGCTACCTCCAAATCCTCGAATTCATCCATAAAAGGAACAATCCTCGGGTCAATATCCACGATGGCTGTTTCAAAAGGCAGAGGAAAGTTTGAGGTTCTCAACTGAATCCTTCCTCCTCCCAACACCCTAAAATCTTCTAAAGATTCGAAGAGGATGAGATAAACATGAGGGTTCAGGGCCCAAGATCGATCAGCAGAGGTGACTTTAGTTATCCCGTAAGATTCCAATACTTTATGATGCCCATATATATACTTTTCTGTGGCATCCACATCATCTATGGCTCGTATGATCCTAACTCTTACTTTCATACAAACCAATCAATTGATCTAAATCAACATAATATCTTCCTGACCTCACTTTATGCCCTAATAGGATCATCCGTGCATAATGGCAACAAATCGCACCTCCCATTAATACCGAAGACGCCAATTGTGGCCAGGTTGTAATACTTTTTCCCAACTCCGAAAAACTGAATTTTACCCGATCCGAAAGATTCTCATATTGCAAAATACTCATCATCATTTCCTTTCCCCTTGTAGACAAAGATGAAACAAGCTGTTCCTCAGGGCCAAAATTCTCCAGCAGCCCATGAAAAATGGGCAAATCTCCGTTTATATCGAATCGCTCGATGTCTATCATTCCCCGATCACTGGTATCCATTAAAACCGGTACGCCATGGGTCTTTGCCTTGACCCTACTGCCAATTTTGATGGGTAAGCTGTCGCATTCTTCCACAAGTAAGTCCAATTTACCTTGAAAGGTAAAAAAATCATCTATATTTTGCTCATTAACCCCCTCGTTATATAATGTCACTTTTAAATATGGGTCAATTTCAGCAATTTCCCTAGCCACAATATACGTTTTTTTTAGGCCATAATTAAAAATCCCCGTTCTAATTCTATTCATATTACCAAGTTCCAAGGTATCGAAGTCGGCTATTAGCAATTCTCCGAAACATCTTTCCATGGCCAGGCTCATTGCAACACTTTGGCCAACCGAGAGACCAATCACACCTATCTTCTTTTGACCAAGGGTTTCCTGCTCTTCTTCTGTAATCTTATATTTATTTCTTACCGTACGTACAGCCACAAATTCTTCTTCCTCCAGGATGCTTACCAAGGTGCTCCTCCAGGGATAATATACCCAGTTGCCATATTCTCCTGCATCCACACCTTTCTTCCCATAAAAAACCTCAAGATATTGGTGGAAAATAGCATCGGTTATATTTTCTTGTGGATGTTTAAGTTTCACCCATTCCCGAAGTTGGCTGTAAAGGTGATCCAGAACAACCACCTTGCTGTCGTTTTTTAGTTGCTCAAGTTGCTGTCTGTCCTTTAAAAAACGATTTGATAAAATTAAGGGCCTGTGCTGCTCGTAAAATTCATCCCTCCCCTTGTCGTTATACATAGCGGAAACTGATCATGTGGGTGATAATGGCTATAAAGTTATATCTTTGATTCCATTGTCGATTAAAAATGCAGTAAATAATTGATACTTTTTTTAAAAAAGTCAATTTTTTTAATGCAAATTTAAAAATGAAGTCTTGAATTCCAATTATTTTGAAGCGTGTAGGAACAAACATGAAGTAAAATCAATTGTTTTTTATGATATTTAAGATTCGAAAGACGGTCCTTTTTTGTTTAATTGTTTCTTAACTATATATTTAACACATGGAAAGAGATAAGATCAAGGTCCTTTATGTAGATGATGAGGTGAATAATTTGCAAGCTTTTAAGGCTACTTTTAGGAGAGACTATAAAATATTTTTGGCCGAATCTGCCAAGGAGGGGAGGGAATTATTGATGAAAGAAGACATCAATGTGATCATAACCGACCAACGGATGCCGGAGGAAAATGGGGTGGAATTCCTGGAATCCATTATCCCCATGCATCCAGATCCCATGCGGGTTTTGCTTACCGGGTATACAGATGTACAAGCGGTAATTGATGCAATCAATAAAGGGAAAGTTTACCACTACCTTACCAAACCATGGGAAGAGGATTATTTGAGGACCGTGGTGAAAAACGCCCATGAGGTTTATTCTTTGAGAAAAGAAAACAAACAGCTTACCGATAGCCTTATCAAAGCCAATGATCAATTGGAGTTTTTGCTTAGGCAGAACCTTCTTTCCTGATTGCCTAATAGCGCGCTGCCAGGAGCAGTTGCAGCTCCTTATGTGTCATCATAAATTTCCTGGCCAAAAAGGCATTGGTAAGGCTTCCTCTATAGGTATAAACTCCCTTCATGAACCACTTGTAGTTGAAGATCATTTCCTCTGCCCCTCCCAAGTCTGCCATTTGCAACAAAATGGGTGTGAAAATATTGCTCATCGAATAAGATGCTGTGCGTGCCACCCTGGAGGCAATGTTTGGTACACAATAGTGAATCACACCGTGCTTGACAAAAATGGGTTCATCATGGGAAGTCATCTCAGCTGTCTCTATACATCCCCCCTGATCTATGCTTACATCTATGATGATGCTTCCCTCCATCATTTGACTCACCATTTCTTCGGAAACCACCATCTTAGCCTTTCCTTTTTCAGCTCTTAATGCCCCTATCACCACATCTGCCTCCTGTAGGGCATGACCAAGGGTGTAATTGTCGATGGTGGATGTGAAAACCTGCTGACCTAAAAGTTGCTTAATTCTTCTCAGTTTATACAGTTGGTTATCAAATATCTTGATCGTAGCCCCTAAACCCAAAGCGGCCCTTGCTGCATATTCCGCTACCGTGCCAGCACCAATAATCACCACCTGCGTGGGAGGTACCCCAGTGATGCCCCCTAAAATCAGCCCCTTCCCATTGCTTACACTGCTGAGGTATTCGGCGGCCACAAGCATCACCGTACTTCCTGCTATCTCGCTCATTGCCCTGACCACCGGCATGCCTCCCACCTTGTCCTCCAAGTGCTCAAATGCCACAGCGGTAATTCTCTTTTGGTTAAGGGCGTGAATAAAATCCGCACTTTGTTTACCAAGTTGAAGAGCAGAAAGCAGGCAGCTCCCCTGTCGCATATATCCGATCTCCTTTAAAGTGGGAGGTTCTACCTTAAGCACAATCTCCACATCAAAAACCTCATTTGGTGAATATACGACCTTGGCCCCCGCATCGGAATATTCCTGATCAGAAAATTTGGATAACTCACCGGCTCCACTTTCAATCAACACTTCCTGTCCGTTGTTTACTAACAAGCCTGCAGCTTCCGGGGTAAGCACCACCCGCTTCTCTTGCGAACAGGCTTCTTTCGGAACCCCGATTTGCAATGCTTTTTTGGCATTTCCGGTTTTGGCCGGCGCTTCCTTTGGCACAGGTGCAGCCCCAGTAAGTTCTGTTAATGCAGATTTACTCCCCATCAAGTATAATCTTTACGGTTATTTCTCTCATTTCATCATCCCCTTTCAGCAATTCGATCAAGGCAAAGTTTTCAGGAATCAGCTCTGCAACCCTCTCGCCCCATTCCACCCAGCAATAGCTCCCACTGTGAAAATACTCGTCCACACCAATCTCCACTGCCTCTTCTACATCATCTATCCTGTAAAAGTCAAAATGATAAAAAGCTACTCCCGCCTGGTCCTGGTATTCATTTACCAGAGAGAATGTGGGGCTACTTACCCGGTCCAATACTCCCATTTGCTTGGCAATTTCCTGAATCAGCGTGGTTTTACCCGCACCTAGTTCTCCCTTGAACACCCAAACTTTTTGACCTTCGCATAAATCTATCACAAATTTGGCGCATTCTGAAATTTGCGGGAGTCCTTTACAGCTAATCGTAGTCAAGTCAATAATTTACTTTGGCAACATGTGGATAATGGGAACTATCATTTCCTCTAAGGAGACCCCGCCATGCTGAAAGGTGTCCCGGTAATAGTTGACGTAATAGTTATAATTGTTGGGATAAGCAAAGAAATAATCTTCCACGGCAAACACATAACTTGTAGAAATATTGAACTTCGGCAACTTAGCGTCATCGGGTCTTTTGATTTCAAAAACTTTTCCTGATTCAAAGTTAAGATTTTTACCTTGTTTATACCGAAGATTTGTGGTTACATTTCTATCCCCAATAATTTTATAGGGTTTATTTACGCGTTTTGTGCCATGATCAGTGGTCACGATCACCTCCGCACCAGCTTCCTGTATCTTTTTAAAAAGCTCAAATAAAGAGCTGTGCAAGAACCAGCTGTAAGTCAATGATCGATAGGCCGACTCGTTAGGCGCAAGCTCCCTGATCATTTTCATGTCTGTCCGGGCATGGGACATCATGTCCACAAAATTATACACCAACACATTGAGGTCATTCTTTAGCAGGTTGGGAAATTGCTCGAGTACGGCCTTGCCCTGATTTACTTGAAGAATTTTATGATAACTGGATTTTATGTCCATCCTGTTTTTTTTGAGGTTCACTTTTAAAAAAGCATCCTCACTGTTGTTTTTGCCTTCATCGGTATCCTCCCCTTCCCAAAGGTTGGGGTGAAACTTGGCCATGTCCAGAGGCATCATCCCGCTGAACAAGGCGTTTCTGGAATACGCCGTGGTGGTGGGAAGTATACTGTAATACGTATTGTCGCTCTTCACCACAAAATAGTCGCTAAGCAGGGGTTCCAATATTTCCCATTGATCCAGACGAAGATTATCTATCACCACAAAAAATAAAGGCTTCCCCTCCTTCACGTGGGGGAAGACCATTTCCTTCATCACCTGATGCGACAATATAGGCTTTTCTATATTGGGCTCATTGAGCCAATCCAGATAATTTTCCTTGATGAATTTGGCAAAATTGGCATTGGCTTCCACCTTTTGTGTCTCCAAAACCTCCTGCATACTTTTATTCTCTGTTTCGTCTATTTCCAGTTCCCAATAAGTGAGTTTTTTATAAATGTCCGTCCATTCCTTATGATCTATGGCGTCGTTATAGGCCATGCTTATGTTCCTGAAATCCTGCTGGTAAGACAAATTTGTCTTCTCACTGATGAGCTGTTTGTTCTGCAGGATCTTTTTCATGGAAAGCAAAATCTGGTTGGGGTTGATCGGTTTTATCAGATAATCCGCAATTTTACCCCCTATGGCATCGTCCATGATGTGCTCCTCTTCACTTTTAGTGATCATCACCACAGGTATCTGAGGCTTTATCACCTTGATTTGCTGCAAGGTCTCCAGCCCGGTCATGCCGGGCATCATTTCATCCAAAAAAATTACGTCATAATTACTGTGCTCCACCTTTTCCACGGCATCCAGTCCACTATTGACCGTGTCAATATCATAACCTTTTTGTTCCAAAAACAATATATGTGGTTTCAAAAGATCAATTTCGTCGTCTGCCCAAAGTATCTTGAATTTTTGCATATTGTTCTATTTATCTTCTATTGAGTATTTTTTTTAATTTTGAAAGTAGTATTCATCATTGTAAAACCCATGGCCCATTGAAAAGCCACAAAATCATCAACGATCCGGTTTACGGATTCATAACTATCCCCAGTGAATTGATTTTTGCCATTATTGATCACCCTTACTTCCAAAGGTTACGCAGAATCAAACAACTTGGTTTGACAGACTACGTTTATCCAGGCGCACATCACACCCGGTTTCATCATGCCATCGGAGCCATGCACTTAATGAGTGTAACTTTGGATCATCTCAGGAACAAGGGGGTAGACATCAACAATCAGGAATATGAGGCCGCTCTCCTTGCCATATTGCTGCATGATATTGGGCATGGACCGTTTTCTCACGCCCTGGAGCACAGCATCTTGCAAAACATTCCCCATGAGCATTTGTCCTTACTCTTTCTAGAAATTTTAAATAAGCAATTTAACAGCCAACTTGACCTGGCCATTCGAATATTTAAGAATAATTATGAAAGAAAATTTTTTCACCAACTAGTAAGTAGTCAACTTGACATTGACCGACTTGATTACCTTCAACGAGATTGCTATTTCACGGGTGTGTCGGAGGGCACCATAGGAGCAGATCGTATCATCAAAATGATGCATATAAAAAATGACCAACTCGTGGTGGAAGAAAAAGGAATTTACAGCATAGAGAATTTTTTGAGCGCCCGGCGTTTAATGTATTGGCAGGTATACCTGCACAAAACCACCGTGAGTGCTGAAAAAATGATGATTAACCTGATGCAAAGAGCAAAGGACTTATGCCTATCTGGGGAATCTATTGCCGCTTCCCCTGCCTTGGAGTATTTCCTGGTGAAGGAAAGGGGGATTTCTGATTTTGACTCCAACCCTGACACTTTGTCCATTTATGCACAACTGGATGATTACGATATTTGGGGAGGGCTTAAATTTTGGCAGCATTCACAGGATTATGTGCTGCACAATATTTCGCATATGTTTTTGTCCCGTAAATTATTCAAGGTCACCCTTTCCAACCACCCTTTCACTCCTGACCAAATTAGTGATTGGAAAACGAAAACAGTGGAAAAACTAGGCGTTCCGGAAAGGGAGCTCCACTATTTTTTCTCACATGGTATGATCAGCAACCACGCTTATGCGGCAAAAGAAAATATATATATACTGGCCAAATCGGGCGAAGTGATGGACGTGGCCCAAGCTGCCGACTTGCCCAACATCAAGGCCATGAGCAAAATTGTGAAAAAACATTACGCATGTCGGGCTAAAGAATTAACTTTACCTTAAAATAACATAAAAATACATGGAATTTACCATCAATGAAATAGCCAAACTTTTAAACGGCAAAATAGAAGGGGATGGTTCGCAGAAAATATTCAACATCAACAAAATCCAAGAAGGTAAACCCGGTGACATCAGTTTTTTGTCAAACCCAAAGTATGAGAATTACCTCTACAGTACGGGCAGTACCGCAGTGATTGTTTCCGAAGGGTTCAAACCCATTAAACCCATCAGCACCACCTTGATCAGGGTAGAAGACCCTTATGCAGGTTTTACAGAGATGCTCCATTTTGCGAAAAAGCTCCAAACACGCCCCCAATCAGGGATAGAAGAGCCCTCCTTTATGCATGAAAGCAGTAGCATGGGAAAAGATGGCTTTCGGGGAGCTTTTTCCTACATTGGTAAAAATTGCAAAATAGGCAACAACGTAAAGATTCACCCTCAAGTGTATATTGGGGATGAGGTAATCATTGGTGATAACTGTACATTTTTTACCGGTGTGAAAGTGATTTCAGGCACTCAAATTGGGAAGAATTGTGAATTTCACCCCGGGGTGGTGATAGGGAGTGATGGTTTTGGTTTTGCCCCACAGCAAGACGGCACCTATAAAAATATCCCGCAAATGGGCAATGTGATCATTGAGGATGATGTGAGCATAGGGGCTAATAGTACTGTGGATTGTGCCACAATGGGGTCCACCATCATTAGAAAAGGGGTAAAGATTGACAATCTGGTTCAAATAGCCCACAATGTGGTCATTGGAGAAAACTCAGTGATCGCTTCCCAAACCGGAGTTTCAGGATCTTCAGAAATAGGTAAAAATTGTGTCTTGGCAGGAAAAGCAGGGATCATCGGCCACATCAAAATCGCAGACCACACTACTATAGGAGCAAATACCGGCATCTCAAAAACCATAAAAAAAGAAGGGCAAACTATCCTCGGTTACATAGGAATGGACATCAAAGAATTCCTAAAATCATATTCCATTTTTAAAAAGCTCCCTCAGCTGGAGGATAAAATTAAAGTTCTGGAAAAAAAACAATAAATTTGTGGGCAAAACAAATTTTTGAATTGCCTTAGTGAACGCATTTTAATGAAAGTAAAACAGCACACCATAGGAAAACAGGTCACACTTTCAGGAGTGGGATTGCACACAGGAGTGGAAGCCACCATGACCTTTCTTCCCGCAAAACCCAACCACGGCTATAAGTTTCAACGAATGGATTTGGAAGGGTATCCCATCATAGATGCAGATGTGGACAATGTAGTAGACGTCTCCAGAGGCACCACGTTGGAACAATCCGGGGCAAGGGTTTTCACCGTAGAACACGTGTTAGCCGCATTGGTAGGTTTAGAAATCGACAATGTACTGATTCAACTCAACGGCCCTGAACCACCGATCCTGGATGGTAGCAGCATACCCTTTATTGAAATTCTAGAGGAAGCCGGACTAGAGGAACAAAATGCCTTAAGGAGGTTTTTTGAAGTGCCAGAAAGTATTCATTATAAAGATAGTGCTCGGGAGGTGGAAATGGCCGCCCTTCCTTTAGATGATTTCCGGGTGACAGTGATGGTAGATTACAATTCTCCCGTTTTGGGAAGTCAGCACGCATCCATCACGGATATTAGGCAATTTAAAACCGAAATAGCTTCTTGTAGAACTTTCTGTTTTCTGCATGAACTAGAAATGCTCTACAATCAAAACCTCATAAAAGGCGGAGACCTGAACAATGCCATTGTGGTAGTGGACAGGGCAGTAAAAGAGGAAGAACTTACCAGCCTGGCAAAAATGTTCAATAAACCTAAAGTGGAAGTACGAAAGGAGGGGATATTGAACAACGTAGAGCTGAGGTACAAAAATGAACCTGCACGGCATAAGCTGTTGGACGTAATTGGTGATTTGGCCTTGGTGGGCAGACCACTTAAAGCCCAGATTTTGGCAGCCAGACCCGGTCATGCCGCCAATGTGGCCTTTGCCAAAAAAATCAAACGGGCCATGGAAAAAGCCGGGCCCATGCATATCCCCTATTATGACCCAAAGCTGCCCCCGGTATTGGACATCAACCAAATAAGCAATATTTTACCCCACCGCTATCCCTTCCAGCTCTTGGACAAAATCATCTATTTGGACGAATCGGTAGTGGCCGGGGTGAAAAATGTGACCATCAACGAACCCTTTTTTATGGGGCACTTCCCCAATAACCCGGTTATGCCCGGTGTGCTTCAAGTAGAAGCCATGGCACAGACCGGTGGAATTCTCGTATTGAGCACGGTCAACGACCCTGAAAATTACTGGACTTATTTTCTGAGCATTGAAAACTGCAAGTTTAGAAAAATGGTGCTTCCTGGAGACACTTTGATCTTCAAATGTGAACTATTGAACCCCATCCGCAGGGGTATAGCAAAGATGAAAGGAGAAGCTTTTGTGGGTAATACGCTAGTTTGTGAAGCGGTCATGACCGCCAGCATTGTAAGAAAAGACGCATGATCAGTAAATTTGCTCAAATACACCCCAACTCGAAATTAGGCGGAAACGTCACTGTGGACCCTTTCTCCACCATACACGAAAATGTGGAAGTGGGAGAGGGAACTTGGATTGGTTCTAATGTGACGATCTACCCAGGAGCAAGAATAGGCAAAAACTGCAAAATTTTTCCCGGAGCGGTCATTTCAGCCATTCCTCAAGACCTTAAGTTCAAAGGTGAAGATTCTTTGGTGGAAATCGGCGACCATACCACCATTCGAGAATGCGTCACCATCAACCGGGGAACCATCGATAAAAAAACCACAAAAATAGGGAATTCTTGTTTGCTAATGGCCTATGTGCATGTGGCCCACGATTGTATCATAGGTAATAACGTGATCATAGCCAACACCGTGCAGATCGCCGGACATGTGAATGTGGATGATTGGGCCTTTATAGGAGGTAGCAGCGCCATCCATCAATTTGTGAAAATCGGTATGCACAGTATGGTCTCCGGGGGCTCTTTAGTGAGAAAAGACGTGCCTCCCTTCACCAAAGCAGCCCGAGAACCCCTAAGTTATGCTGGAGTTAATTCCCTGGGCTTAAGACGCAGGGGATTTACCAGTGATACCATCAACCAAATTCAAGAGGTGTACCGACTGTTGTTCTTAAATAGTATGAATAATAGCCGGGCATTGGAAGAAATTGAGGTAAATCTACCCGCAACCAAGGAAAGGGATGAGATTGTGAATTTCATCCGCTCTTCAGAACGGGGCGTGATGAAAGGGTATATCCAATAATCGCGGCATGTTGGAAATTAGACTTGAAAATGCAGCGAAACGCTTTCAGTATGAATGGATATTCCGGGAGCTGACCTACGCTTTCCCTGCAGGCAGCAAAACTGCCTTGACAGGCAATAATGGTTCCGGCAAATCCACCTTGCTCAGATGCATTGCAGGTCAAACACCACTTACCGGGGGACGTGTACATTTCACCTTAGGTAAATCCGAGATCCCTGCTCATATCCACTACAGACACCTTAGCATTAGCGCCCCATATTTAGAATTGCCTGAAGAATTTACTTTAATTGAATTTCTGCGCTTTCATTTTAATTTCAAGAGATATAGAAAAGGGTATAACCTAAATTCTGTAATTAAGGCCATGTATCTGGAAAATGCGAAAAACAAACCCATTATTAATTTTTCTTCGGGCATGAAGCAAAGGTTGAAGCTTGGCATTTGTGTTTATTCGGATGCGCCTCTCCTGCTTCTCGATGAACCCACCACCAACTTGGACAAGCATGGAATCTCCTGGTATTTAGAAACTCTGGCCAATGAAACCGGGGGGCGAACATTAATTGTAGCCTCTAACGAACCCAGGGAGTATGGTTTTTGTGAAAACCAATTGGAAATGCAAAACTATAAAGTACAAAAAAGACTTTGATTATCTGCCATATTAAGTAAATTTACGGGTTATCATATCAATGCCGTCATGAACAAAAGTGCACTATTCTTCTTTTTGCTCATCCTTCCTTGGATCATTTCCTGTAGTAGCGATGATGACGGACCCCAAAAAACCCAAGAGCAATTGGCCAGGGAAAAATTGGCTGGTGAACAAGGCTCACTTACCTGGGCTGTGTCCGGTGGAGGGTCTGTCTCCAAAGATGGGGTTTCGCAAACCGGTGACTTCTCCAATTTTGAAATCACCTTTCTCAATAACACCGGCGGCAGAAATTATACCTCTACCGGAGGAGGCAACCTGTTTGACAGCAACGGGTCTTGGTCCATCACAGGTGAAAACCTGGATAGACTAATACTTACTGGAAATCAGCCTGCAGCTGGAAGGGAAATGTCCTTTACTCGTAACCAGGATCGCCTAAGGTTGGAATTTACGGTTGCGGCCCCTGCCAACGCCAGGGTAACTGCTTTAGCTGGCTTTTATGTGATCGAACTTGTGATTAAAAATTAACATTAACTCAATTAATTCTACACTATGACACCCAAAAACCTATTTGTTGCAATCATCCTATTTTTCACGGTAAACCTTTCCACTTTCGCACAAAATAAGGAAGTAGCATCCGTTGAAAAGGCAGTGGAGGAACTACGCGAGGCCATGATCAGTGGAGACAGAGCCAAATTAACTTCTCTTTCCTCTAAAAAACTAACCTATGGCCATTCTCATGGAGGCATGGAAAATCAAGAAGAGTTTGTGGAAGCACTAGCAAGCGGGGAGTCCAATTTCACAAGTATCAACCTTTCCGAGCAAAGTGTGGATATATCTGGAAATGTTGCACTAGTAAGACATAATCTCCGAGGCACCACCCACAATAGGGGAGCAGATCCAGCTGATGTAAACCTAGGTGTACTGTTGGTTTGGCAGAAAGAAGGGAAAAACTGGAAACTACTGGCCAGGCAGGCATTCAAAAGGTAATTCCGTAGATCATGAGGTTAGGGCTTAAGGGTGACCATAGTCACCCCGGCCCCCCCCCTGTCGGCATGTTCATCCTCCATTTTTTGAACTACTTTCATTTTCTGAAGCATATTCCTTGTCAAATCCCTTAGTATACCGTTGCCTTTGCCGTGGACAATCCTCAGATCAGAGATCCCCAGCATGTTGGCATCATCTATAAAATGCTGAATCAACCCAATCACTTCCTCTCCTCTTTTGCCTCTAATGTCCAAATTAGGTGAGAAATCTGTCCTTTTTTGCATGGGATCAAAACCGATGGTGGCTGCTCTTTTCGCTTTCTTCACTGAGGTGTTCGAAACCTTCTCTATCCTGTCCAGCTTAATTTTAGATTTCAAGTCTCCAATGCTTATCTCCACATTCTTACCTTGAATGGATAATACCTCTGCCAAAGCCCCATTATCCTTGAGCCTAACATGGTCCCCCACTGAAATTTCACCTTTCACCACCTCCACCTTCGGGTGGCGAGTGGATTGTTTTTTGGCTGACCTATCCCCCGTTCCCAAGGATGCCTTATGGGCTTCGAGTGATTTCCTCAATTGCTGGGTGGCTGCTTTTTCGGCTTTCTGTTCCTTGATCTCCTTAATGGTATGTTCAATCTTCCTGTTGGCTTCTTCCATGATAGCCCTAGCCTGCTGTTTGGCCTCCAGCAGGATTGCCTTCTTACTTTCTTCCAAGGAAGATTTTAGAGCATTGTACTCCTCCATGCGCTGGGCAAGCAATCTTTCTTTCCTTTGGTTCTCCACCAAAAGTTCATCGTACTTGTTCTTCTCGCTTTCCAATTTTAACAGAAGCCTGTCATAATTCACCCTTGTTTCCCCCACCTGTGCTCTTGCATGAAGGATAATGTCTTTGGCTATGCCAATTTTACCCGCAATTTCGAAGGCAAAAGAGCTTCCAGGCTTTCCAATCTCCAATTGATAGAGTGGCTCCAGCTTTTCCACATCATACCTCATGGCACCATTTACAAGTCCATGACTCTTGGATGCCAGCTGTTTAAGATTTCCATAATGAGTGGTAACCACCCCGAAAGCACCTGATTTATTCAATCCAATCAGAATCCCCTCCGCAATTGCCCCCCCAAATTGGGGCTCCGTCCCTGTACCGAATTCATCAATGAAAAAGATGGTCTTTTTATTGGAGAAAGTGGTGAAAAACTTCATGTTCAACAGGTGGGAACTGTATGTGCTCAGGTCATTCTCTAGGTTTTGTTCATCACCTATATCTATAAAAAATTGGTCGAAAATGCAGCAGGCGGAATCTTCCTCCACAGGAATCAACAATCCACACTGCAACATATATTGGAGGAGTGCCGCAGTTTTTAGGGCCACGGATTTCCCTCCTGCATTGGGTCCAGAAATCACCAAAATCCGCTTATTGTGGTCCAATTGCATATTCAATGGGACCACTTTTTTTTGCTGTTGCTTAAAGGTCAGCTCCAACAAGGGATGCCTGGCTCCCTTCCAAAGAAGGTTTTTTTCCTTCCCCAAGCGGGGTTTATGGCTATCTGTCTGTAGGGCAAATTTGGCCTTGGCACGAATGAAATCCACAAGCCCTAGAAACTGAAAGGATTTCCTTAGATCGGGAATATGAACCCTCAATTGATCGGTAAGTTGAGTCAGGATTTTTTGGATTTCACGGCGCTCCATGTATTCCAGGTCCCGGATCTCATTATTGATATCCAATACTTCGGCAGGCTCTAAAAAAACCGTCTGACCCGTGGCCGATTCATCGTGTATAAACCCCTTGATCCTCCGTTTGTACTCTGCTAAGACCGGTATGACCATACGCCCGCCCCTGATGGTGATAGATGCATCATCAGGGGTAAATCCCTGGGCCTTGGCATTCCTGTAAATACTGTCCAGCACCTTTCTTAACCTGCTTTCCTCATATAGTAGCTGACCACGGATTAGGCTGAGCTCCTGGGTGGCATTGTTCTTTAACCTGCCCTTTTCATCCATTACTTTTTCAATGGATTTTAGCAAGGTGTTATCCTTTACCACCATCCCCAATAACTGGCTAAGCTGGGGGTATTCCTCCTCATGTTTTTCAAAGAAGGCCACACATGCTTCCAAGGTGTGTAGCCCCAGTCTCACTTGATGAAAATCATCCTCATACAAGAAGGTGCCGGGCACCTTGGCTTTATCGAGGTAGGGGTATATGTCCACAAAATTGGAAGAGGGGAATGATTCACCAGAGGAAAGCAACTGTTTAAACTCATCGGTCTGGTCTACAAGTTTCTGCACCATGTTGAAATCGCTTGAAAAGGTGATTTTTTCCACAAAATCTACCCCAAGTTTACTGGTGCAGGCCTCTTTGATCAGCGATTTTATTTTGTCAAAATTGATTTTCTCCTCAATATTCGCAGGATAAACTTTCATGTGTTTATAATTGATTTTTATTTGCCACAACTTGTCCCGATCTTCAGGATAGCCTGCCCCGGACTCGCTTCGGGGGAATCTCCCAAATGATAATCATCCCAGTGTGTGACGTGCTCGTCATGCCCTGACTGCCGTCAGGACAGGCTCGATTTCATCTGTTTATATTTTCTTTTCAGCGGTCATTACCTGTCCCGAACTTGTTTCGGGAACTTGCCCCGTAGCGCAGGTCGGGGTGGAATGCCCTGGATAATCATCCCCCTGTGTGAGAATTCTTTCTCATGGGCATTTCATCTGTTTATAATTGTCTTTTAATGGCCATACCTGATTGTTGTCCAGGAGGTAGCCTGTCCCGACCCTTTGCTCAAACCTCAGGGTGGAGATTCCACCATCCTCGATTTAATCAGTATGTTTATTGACGGGCCGCTTGGTCAATCTTTTTCTCATAAAGGGTTAGGGAATCAATGGTCCTGGCATACAATTCCTCCATCTTAATGGCATCCCTCAGGTAGTACTGAAGGCTTTGAAGATACAGGCTATCACTGATCTCGTGCTTTTCAAAAATCTCTTTTTCCAGTACGGGATATAATTTTTTGGACGAGTCATAGGGTATGGGCAGGGCCTGCACAAACCCCTCTGTAAGGTGGATATCAATCAGCACCTTTACCATCTCTTCCTCGTTAAGTATGCCTTCCGGCCTTTTTTCCCTAGCACAGCTTAGCAGCAAACCAGCTATTATCGCCCACATTATACATTTTCTCACAGCCAAAATTACCATATTCATTAGACAATTGACAATAAGTGGTCTTAAAGTCGTTTTATTATTCAAATGAGACTGCTAAATTAGTCTTTTCATTCCAAGAATTTTCATGAACCAACTCGTTAAGAAACTACGAAGGTACGAAATTATGCTCCGAAAAGTGGCCAATAACCACCTCCAAGGTGATTATCAGTCCATTTTCAAAGGGGCCGGATTAGAGTTTGACGACCTCAGGCCCTATCAGTACGGAGATGATATACGGACGGTAGAGTGGAAGGTTTCTGCCAAAGGTCACGGCACCTTTGTGAAAACCTTCAAGGAAGATAAAGATCAGTGTGTTTATTTTTTGTTGGACGTGAGTGGATCGCAGGAGACAGGGGGAAAGGAGCGGAAAAAAATTGACCTGGGAAAAGAGATCGCAGGGGTTTTGACCTTGGCAGCTGTATTTGAAGGTAGCCAAGTGGGTGTGGTCTCCTACTCCGACCAAAAAGAGAAAATCATCATGCCCTCCAAAGGGCCCAGGCAAGCGGTGAAAATCATCAAGGGGATTTTTAATCACACCAATAATTCCATGAAGACGGACCTTAAGGGGATGTTTACTTTTTGCCTCAATCTCATCAAAAAAAGAAGCATCATCATTGTCATCTCAGATTTTATAGATGAAGGTTATGAAAACCCTTTAAAGGCATTGGCCAATAAGCATGACGTGGTTGCCATACAACTTACCGATCCATTGGAATCAGCACTTCCTTCATTGGGGATTGTCCCTCTTTACGACAAAGAGAATGGGAAAACCACTTGGGTGAACACCGCCTTTGGTGGGTTTTCAAAAAAAATATACAAGTCTTTTTACTCAGACAGAGAGTCCCTGAAAACCCTTTGCAAAAAAACCCAGATTAACTATTTACAAATCGGCACAGGGGAAGATATCGTGCTGCCTCTTATGGAACTATTTAAAACCAGAAACCGTAGCATGAAGCGTGGGTAAATTTCTATTTCTTTGTTCGTTCCTCCTCCTATCCTTCGCCTTGCCCTCTTTCGTCCAAGCACAAGAGGTACAGGTAAATGGATATTTTCTGAAAGATTCCGCCAAATTGGGGGAAATGGTCGGCTATGTACTCAAGGCCAGGTATCATTCCTCGCTCGATGTGCTCTTTCCCGACTCCACCTACAATTACGGGACTATGGAGTTTTTAGAAAAACAGACCTTTACCTCAAGCACCCAGGACAGCATTACGCTGGATAGTGCGGTATATTTTCTTTCCAATTTTTCATTGGAGTCCACCCGGAAGTTCAGCCTTCCGGTTTTTGAAGTTTTGAGGTATGATAGCATCTCGCACTTCCCCGATGAGGTCAGCCTTGATTTACAACTTACGATCGATGAAATCCCCGAAAACCTGAGTTTTCAAGAGAACAACGCTTATATTTCCATCCCTCTGGGGTTTAATTACCCCAGACTCATTATCATCAGTCTGGTAAGTATTGCTGTATTGGTCGCCTTATACTTCCTATTCGGAAAAAAACTCGTGAACTTGTGGCTGGTTTACAAGGAGAGAAAAAAAAGAAAACGGTTTCTGCAAAGGTGGAAAAATGCCAAAAGAACCCTCTTGGAACAGCCTACCCTACAATCGGCTGATGAGTTATTGGGACTTTGGAAAAGCTATATGGAGTCCCTTACCGGTAAACCCTTCAGGGAATGGACGTCTACTGAAATTGCACAGCACCTGGGGTTGCCAGGGCTACTCAATGATTTCAGAAAAATAGAACTGGTGATCTATGCCGATCGCGTAGATGAGGATATTCCTGTATCTTGTGAAAAATTGAGGGAAGTATCCACCGAAATCTTTGAAGATAAAATAAAAAAATACAACGTTAATGAATGAGACCCTGCCCTATTTGTCATGGACCTGGTTTTCTCCAGAAACCTTCCGCTCCTATGAATGGGAAAATTTATGGGCCTTACACTTATTATGGGTGGTCCCCTTGATTCTACTGATCAGGAAGTTTGCCAAGGTTATCAACAACCCTGTACTGGAATTGTCTGTGCCTAAAATGGCCCCCCAAAAAAACCCCTGGACTTATCTCCGGCTCATTCCCATGTTGTTCTTTATGCTTTGCCTTTGGTTTATTGTAATTGCCTTGGCCAGGCCTCAAAGAACCAACGAAAAAGTAGAACAGTTCACAGAGGGCATTGATATAATGCTGGTACTGGATATCTCTGAGTCCATGGATTTGCAGGACTTTAACCCCAACCGCCTTGAAGCCGCAAAGCAGACAGCCATTGATTTTATCGACGGAAGATTTGGGGATAGGATAGGGATTGTCATTTTTTCTGGAGAGGCCTTTTCTCTGGCTCCGCTTACCACTGACCATGATCTATTAAAAGATCTGGTAAGTGACATATCCTTCAACATGATGGACGCAAAGGGAACGGCCATTGGCAGTGCTTTATCCGCTGCCACCAACCGAATGAGGGAATCAGAGGCCCAATCTAAGGTAATGGTGCTTCTCAGCGATGGAGACAATAATGCAGGAAATGTGGATCCAATATTTGCCGCCCAACTTGCCGCAGCCATGGATATCAAAATATACACTGTGGCGGTGGGTAAGGATGGAATGGTGCCTTACGGTACGGACTTTTTTGGAAGGCCTCAAATGATTGAAAGTTACCTTAACGAAGGAACCCTGAGAGATATTGCCAGAATTGCCAATGGCCAGTTCTTCAGAGCATCTGATGGTGACGCCCTGGATCAGATTTTTGATCAAATCGATGAACTGGAAAAAGCAGAGATCATCGAATCCAGGTATAAAGAAACCATTGATTATTATAGAGCTTACCTTTTTTGGGGAATAGTGTGTTTTTTTATCTGGCTAGGGCTCAAAAATACCTTTTTCAACAACTTCTTGATGGATTAGTAAAGGAAAGGCCCTTGAACTTCCTTACTGATGTCCAAAGGCCTTCTTGTTTTGCTACCCCATTTCCCAACCGGACCGGACCGGTTCCTTGATATATGGATCTGCTTCAGGAATTCCTTTTGCCTTCATAGCTTCAGCATCCCAAAGGATTTTCTTTCCTCCAAGCCTGAGAGAAAGTACTCCCAATAAAGTGATCTCGGTAAGGTGAGCACCATATTCAAAATTCGCACTGGACTTTGGCCCCCCTTTAATGGCATCCACCCAGTCCCTGAAATGCCCTTTGCTCCTAGGGATTACCTGCTCCGGCTTCTTTATACGTTGTGCTAAATCTTCTGGAAAAACTTTTGGAGCCCGGTTCCCTCCTTCATTCACGATAATCCCCTTTTCCCCTACGAAAAGCGTACCTCTCCCTGTCCACTGATATCCTTCTGGTAAATCCTTATGCAAAGGAGGCTTAAGCCCCCCGGAGTACCAGGTGAGCTGAATGGGAGAGAGCCCATTTTTTGCAGGAAAATGGTAGTATCCTATTTCCCCATAAGGGGCAATATCCTTATTGCTAAACCCAGCCGGAAACACTTCTACTGTTTCCGGATGATCCAATTCAAATGCCCAAGTGGCCGCATCCATGTCATGACATCCGAAATCCCCCAAGGCCCCACAGCCAAAATCCCAGAAATCCCTCCAGGTCACAGGGGAATACCATTCGTGATAGGGCTTATGAGGGGTAGGTCCTAACCATAGGTCCCAATCCAATCCACTGGGCTTAGTGGAACTCTCCATGGGCATACCTTTAATTTCAGGAATCCATCTTGTGGCGGGAACCCAAGAGTGGGTCTCCCTTACCTCACCGATCACACCGGCCCGAAGAAATTCCACAGTTTCCCTGATTCCATCCGTACTATGGCCCACATTGCCCATTTGTGTGGCAAGGCCAGTTTCAGCGGTAAGTGCTTTTATCAATCGTGCCTCCCAAATATTATGAGTAAGTGGTTTTTCGCAGTATACATGTTTCCCACTTTTCATGGAAAGATAAGTGATATAGGCATGGGTATTATCGGGTGTGCTGCAACAAACAGCGTCTAGATCCTTTTCCCTTTCCAGCATTCTTCTGAAATCCAAATATTCGGCAACCTTAAAACCAGATTCTCTCTCCCGGTAAAAGTTTTCTACAAGCCGCTTTACTGGCCCTCTACCGGCGATTGACCTATAGTAAAAATTGGCAAGGTCCCAATATTCGCCAGGATCGGCAATGGCAGTAATGGCAACATCGTCCAGCTTCATCAAATCCTGGGCATTTTGTCTTCCCTTGCCTCCGGCACCAATCAAGCCTATATTCACTTTGTCACTGGGTGCCACATGCCCCGGCCCACCAAGAACGGCCCTGGGCACTATATAGAAACCAGCTCCGGCCAATGCGGCCTTCTTAACAAAATCCCTTCTGGGCAATGCTTTTTGTATAGTAGATGTTTCTTTCTTCATTGATTAAATTCTATAAATGCGCTCAGCATTTTTATAATACAATAATTCTTTTTCAGCTTGGGAGAGCGCAGCACTGAGTGCCAAAAACGCCTGCATCCACTCCATGTAGGTTCCGGCCCTCAATACCACTGGCCAGTCTCCTCCAAACACCACCCTCTCCGGGCCAAAGGATTCCATGACCCCTTCAAAATACGGGTGAAGGTCGGCCACCTTCCAGGAGGATGGGTCTGCTTTGGTGATCATGCCCGAAATTTTGCAATTCACATTATCAAATCCGGCCAATTCCTTAATTTGCTTTTCCCAGATCTCCCAATGCTCCCCACTGGCAATATTTGGATTGGCCACATGATTGAGGATGAACTGAATGTTCGGATATTTCTTGATAAATGATGTGGAAGCCTCCATCAAATTGGGCTGAATATTAAGGTCATAATTCAACCCTTTATCCTGCATCATTGAGACCCCTTCCAAAAACTGTTTATCCTGCAATAGCTCCTCGCTTACTCCCTTTCTTACACTTTTCACAAGGGAATACCTGCAAATTTCTTCCATCTCTCTTTCATAGGCTCTCCCCTTTTCAAGTGGAAAATAGGCTACCATCCCCTTAATTCTGGGATCCTCCTTGCTTTTATCCTCCACCCACCTTACCTCTTTCAGGTATTGCTCAGGCTTCCTTGCACATTCCACAAAAACCATTTTTTGAATATTGGCACCTTTGGTAGCATCTTTAAAATCCTTCACCAAAAAATCCCTGTCCAAAATCCCACTTAGCCATGGGTAATCCATTACTGACCTGTCCCATAAGTGAAGATGAGTATCTACGATGGGAATTTCTTCCCTCGCAGCTATCCAGGCAGCGGGTTTAAGGCTTAAAGCCATTGCCCCAAAAGCGGTCCTTTTAATAAAACTTCTTTTGTCCATTTCAATGGGGTGGGTTCAGCGATGTTTATGCGTTGATTTCCGGGGTTTCCAGTCTTGCAATAGAGGCATTTATCTCCTCCTGGCTTAATTCGTGTTGTTGGATTTTACCTGCAAAATAATCCTCATAAGCCTTCATGTCAAAATTGCCATGACCGCACAGGTTAAACAGGATGGTCTTAGAGGTTCCCTCTTCCTTGCACTTCTTGGCTTCTGCGATAGCCGTGGCAATTCCATGGTTAGCTTCCGGGGCGGGGATCACACCTTCGGCCCGTGCGAATAGGACTCCTGCCTCAAATATTTCAAGGTTGTCATGGGCCCTGGCCTCTATTAGGCCATCTTTTAGCAGTTGACTCACAATCACTCCGGCGCCATGATACCTCAGCCCTCCGGCATGGATAGGGGCGGGGATGAAGTCATGCCCAAGCGTGTACATAGGCAAAAGCGGTGTCATACCTGCCGTGTCTCCAAAGTCGTACCTGAACACCCCTCTGGTCAGTTTAGGGCAAGATGCCGGCTCGCTTGCCACACACCTAATGTTTTTCCCTTCTTCCAGGTTTAAGCGGAGAAAAGGAAACGCAAGTCCTGCAAAATTAGACCCGCCTCCAAAGGGAGCAATAACGATATCGGGCATGTCCCCCGCCTTTTCCAATTGCTTGATTGCTTCTAAACCAATGATGGTCTGGTGGAGTTTTACATGGTTGAGTACACTCCCTAAAGCATATTTGGTATCTTCCCTTGAAGCCGCCATTTCCACAGCTTCAGAAATGGCAATCCCCAATGAACCCGGTGAATCAGGGTTTGCTGCAAGGATATTCCTTCCCGCCTGGGTCCTTTCAGAAGGAGAAGGATAAACCTCCGCCCCCCAAGTGTTCATCATTACCTTTCTGTAGGGTTTGTCGTTGAAAGAAAGCCTCACCATATACACCTCACAGGTGATCCCGAAATGCTGGCAGGCAAAACTTAGGGCACTGCCCCATTGCCCGGCTCCCGTTTCAGTGGTGATTCTTTTAATCCCTTCCTGCTTGTTATAATAGGCTTGAGGAATTGCAGTGTTGGGCTTATGAGAGCCCGAAGGGCTTGTCCCTTCATATTTATAGTAAATTTTTGCCGGTGTATCAAGGGCTTTTTCCAGACCATATGCCCTGTATAAAGGAGTAGGTCGCCAAATACTATACATATGCCTTACCTCATCGGGTATGTCCACCCATTTTTCGGTTGTAACCTCTTGTTTGATTAGTGCCTCTGGGAATAAGGGGGCCAACGCATCCGGCCCTATAGGCTCCAGGGTTCCGGGATGCAATGGGGGCAGTGGCTTGTTAGGCATGTCAGCAATCACGTTATACCATTTCTCGGGTATTTCGTGGTCTTCCAGCAAAGTCTTTCTGTTTATCATGGATTTGGTTTGGTGGATTTATTTTGGATGTATTAATTGTTTTTATCTGACAAATTTCGAATATTCTTCAATGACTCTGGATTGTTCAGCAAATAGGCTTCTACCCCTTGGTTGTTAATACCTACCAAAAGCAATTGTAAATGGGCCATTTTTATAGGCTGAATGGATTTCACATCTCCTAAAAAGCGTAGTCCTGTATCCTTTTTTGGCAAAGCTTTAAAAGTACCCTGCCCATCTCCCAAAAACACCTGCCCAAAGTTAGCGTCCATAACCCCAAGACGTAATCTGGCCGCGTTTTGATTTCCTCCCAGAATAAAGTCCAGGTGTCCGTCTTTATTAAAATCCATTACAGATATCGCATAAACCGGTGCAAACTGGGCTTCCACAGGAAGCTTATGCACCTTAAAGCTCCCATTTTTATTTTCTAAATACAAGGTCCTCAATTCATCTGCCTTAAGGGATTTGGCTTTTTTTAATTGATCTTTGCTCAAAACATCCGATAGGGTAGCATCTGCAAAGGAAGCGTAATCTGTAAACTTACTACGCATACTATACATTTGATCCAGTAATTCGTCACGGCTCATAAAAGGGTAGGATTTGCCCTGTATATATTGCGTGAGAATGGGGTCTATTGACCCATTATCATCAAAATCCCCATACACCAACTCAATTGGCATCTCTGGGGAAGCCTGAAGTTGGGAGTTGAGCCCAAAATTCCCCAGAATTATATCCAGGTCGCCATCCTCGTCAAAGTCCCCTACAGCTAGGGAAGACCACATTCCATGCAGTGGTTCTTCAAAGTAGTCATCGGTCTGGTTTTCGAACCCCTTCCCCTCCTGGTTGACCAACACCTGTACCGGCATAAATTCCCCTACTACTATCAAATCCATCCATCCGTCTTTGTTTACATCTACCCAAGCGGCGTCCGTGACCATACCTATGTTGGCAAGCTCAGGGCAAAAATCTTTGGTCACCACCTTAAAATTACCCTGTCCGTCATTCTTCAGCAAATAGGAAGTTGGCGAAAGTGGATATTCACCGGGGACTACCCTCCCACCCACGAATAAATCCATGTGACCATCACCATCAAAATCCATCGGCCTAACACAAGAACCACTACTTTTCATGTCGGGTAATGAAGATTGAGCCTTTTTGAAATTTCCTCCGCCCTGGTTAATATAAAGCCTGTCCTGCAGCGCTTTATCCCCCTTTTCGTAATCATTGTATCCACCGCTCACCAGGTAGATGTCTTGCCAGCCGTCCCCATTCGCATCAAAGAACACAGCATCTGCATCTGTGGAAGCCTGATCCTGGGATAAATTGAGTCCCTGTGATTCAATGAATTGACCCGTAGATACCTGAAAGAATAGCTTACCCGGATGCTCCTCCGATCCCCCAACGAAAACATCTGAAAAACCATTGTTATTGACATCCCCAACGGCCATGACGGGCCCACAAGGCGATAGCATGTGATTCAATAAAGGCTGCCGCTTGAAGTCGTTGTAGCCAAGTTCCACATGATCAAATTTAACAGGGGATACGATCTGGGTAAACAAGGGGTCCTCAACCTTGGGGGAAGGTGCTTCAGCTGGGTCGGTGGCCTCTTTTTCATACAGAGTGATGACCCTATCAGCAGATACTTCTTTTACCCTTTGAATTTTTCCGGAAGGCCAGATCACCTTTATGGAATCCGCCTCAGTATTTTTGCCAAGCCCAAAATGTAACCTGGGACTTACAGAGGATTGGAACCCACGGGAAGGCTGCTGTTCAAGGAACTGTTCTCCCTCGGGGGTATATAAGTGAAGTTTAGCCCCCACACCAAAAGTATTCCCCCCTTCTCCTTTAAGATCTATCTGAAGGAAGTGATCATGTTCTCCCTCATTTTTATAAATACCCACTTGCCCGTTAAGGTGGTTAACCACTAAATCCAAATCTCCGTCATTATCCAAATCCGCATAGGCAGCCCCATTGGAAAAGCCCGGTTTGGACATGCCCCATTTCTCTGTGGTATTCGTGAAGGTAAGGTCACCATTGTTCTTGTAGAAATAATTATGCACAGGTGTGGAAGTCATAGTGGTGACAAGGTGCAGGGTGTCTGCCGTTTCCTTCGCCCTGGCCTTTTGAAAATAGTAGTCGCTTTTGTATTTCAAAAAGTCCCTGTTGGTGTAGTCCCTGTAATAGCCATTGGAAACGAAAAGATCTTTCCAACCATCATTGTCAAAATCAGCAAATAGCGCCGCCCAACTCCAGTCAGTGTTGGATACACCAGCCAGTTGCCCTATTTCACTAAAAAGTCCATTACCATGATTAAGGTGCAACATATTCCGCATATTCTGATGATAAAAACCCTTCATCACCATTAACGCATACTGCTCGTAATTCTCCGGGCCATAAAGTAACTTTTGCCTTCTATTATCCTCCGGAAGCATATCCAGGGTATAAATATCCGGTAGACCATCATTATTGATATCACTGATATCCGAACCCATTGAAAAATAAGAAATATGCTGAAGATAGCTGCTCATGCTTTCGGTAAAAGTGCCATCACCGTTGTTGATATACAAATAATCCGGTTCTATGTAATCATTTGAGATGTAAAGATCCGGATATCCATCCCCATTCACATCCGAGGCTGCAACGCCAAGCCCGAAACCCATGGAATTCCCCATGATATTGGCTTCCATGCTCACATCCACAAACTTCCCCCCGTCATTTCTGAAGAGCTTATCCCCTGCATTTGGGTTCCTATCTTTTCTTTTATCATCAAATTCTATCTCGTTGATCACATTGGTATTGTGATTCAGCAGATACATATCCAGGTCCCCATCCAAATCATAATCAAAGAACAGCGCATGTATGCTGTTAGAAGAATCATCCAGGCCAAATAAACCGGCTTGTTCCTCAAAAGTACCATCCCCTTGGTTAATGAAAAGTTGGTTTCTCCTTTTATCCGGATCTCCTTTTCCAGAGTAGCAAACGTATATATCCAGCCACCCGTCCCCGTTCACGTCGGCCATCACTACCCCAGTGGTCCAGGCATCTTTTCCTTCCACCCCGGCTTCTTTCGTAATATCCTTGAATTTGAAATTTCCCTGGTTGAGGTACAACTTATTGGGCACCATATTACCCGTGAGATAGATATCATCCAGGCCATCATTATTTATGTCCCCAATGGCCACACCTCCCCCGTTGTAAAAATATTCGTAGGTGAGAATATTGGTTTGCTTATCCTCTTTTAATGCATTTTGAAACCTGATCCCCGTCTTCCTTGGGGCAAGTTCCTCAAACATGCTTTGCCCCCAGGCCTGACCAATCCCGCCAAGGAGGATTGGGAAACATACAGATACCCAACCCATCCAATTAATACCCTTCATTAAACCAGTATTTTTTGTTTTCAAAGAGAAGTTTCTTACCAGCTATACCAAAATAGCCGGGTGATTGAAGTTTTTCATTATAAATAACGTGATAAAAGCCCTAAGCATCAAGTAAAAGTACAGGAAAATAAACATGCCTACCACCGTTCCATCTCTCGGTTTATCTTCGGTAGTTAAATGAAGGGTTGAGCAAGGGCTAGTTGAAAGACTTTCAAAATATTTAGTATGTTTACGCCAAGAACTCCTCTAAAAAATGAATCAATCCTTTATTCCTTACAAACCTCCCTGTTCCCAAAGAGGTTTTTCATTAATCTATTTCCTTTATCTTCTGATAGCCATTTCTTGCGCTCCAAAAAAGAAAGGCAGCGAATTGGTCTGGGACGTGAATTTTTCCATCATCGGATCACAGTCTTCTCCAAGGGCTGCGGATTTGAACCAAGACGGGGTCTTAGATTTTGTCATTGGTGCCGGGAAAAACGAATTCCAGGAAAGTGAAAGGGGGATAATCGCCATTAATGGAGTGGATGGCGAATTGCTATGGGCCCATCCTTCGGAGGACCAGGTGTATGGGGCTCCGCTCTTTCAAGACATTAACCAGGATGGGGTTCCCGATGTTTTCATCGGGGGCAGATCGCCTTATTTCAAAGCCATTGATGGGAAAACCGGAAACCTGCTTTGGGAATACCGGTATGGATACGAGGATCACCCGGTCTTAAAATATGCCAGGTTCAATTTTAACACCGCAGTGTCGGTTCCTGATCAAAATGGGGATGGCATTCCTGACATATTGGTTTCCAATGGGGGCAATTATGAGGCACAGCCTTACTTGACCGAACATCGATACCCGGGAGTATTGATGGTATTTGATGCTAAAACGGGTGAGATCCTGGCCGCTGACACCCTGCCCGATGGCAAAGAAACCTATATGTCGCCGGTAGCTTTCCAGCAACCCGGAGAGAGCGGAACCATGGTGGTTTTTGGAAGCGGCGGGGAAACCATTGACGGGGCACTTTATGTGGCAAAATTGGAGGATTTAATGGATAACAACCTTTCAAACTCCATCCCTATCGCCACAGAAAACGGCCATGGCTTTATTGCCACCCCGGTGATTGCAGACATCAACCATGATGGGATGTACGACATCATCGCCATTTCACATGCCAGCAATGCAGTGGCCATTGATGGGAAAACATTAGAGCCCATATGGCAAAACCGGGTGCCCGGTACAGAGTGCAGCAACAGTTTCGCGGTGGGCCAATTCACCGATGATGACACCCCCGATTTTTTTACTTTCGTTTCCCAGGGGGTATGGCCGGAAAACACAGGTTCTGTACAGGTTTTATTCGATGGCAGTACGGGTGAAATAGTTTTTACCGACTCCCTGGGTTGTACGGGATTCTCTTCTCCGGTGGCCTATGACCTGAACAATGACGGGATAGATGAGGCAATTATAAGTATCAATGACTTTGATTGCAATCGGTTTATCGGTGATCAAAGCTCTTTTACGGTGGAAAACAGACTTTTGGTAATCGATTTCAAGACCTGTAGCCATTATTCCATTGACCAGAGTAAGGGGTTTAAAAACATTTTCAGCACCCCATGGATAGGAGATATTGACGGGGATGGTTTTTTGGATTTGGTGCATTGCCAGTATTATAGCCATTCGGATGTGCTTTCCTTTTTGGGGATGCGCATCAAGCGCATAGATTTACCCATCAAAATGCGCAAAAAACCACTTTGGGGGGCATATATGGGATCGAAGGGTAACGCCATTTATCCCATTCCATAAAAAAAGACCCGGAACTTTCCGGGTCTTTTTGATTGTATGAGTGTGTATTTGAGTGTCTGGAATATTAATTTCCTCCGTCCCACCAAACGCGCGTCATAAATATATCTGGCAAGGTTGCACCATCTTGAAAATTCGCATTAGTAGCCACTTCATATGCGGGATACCTAAGCTTTCTCATTATTTGTCCCTGGGTAACATTGGCAGGGTGATTCGTAGGAGTGAGTACTGGGTATCCGGATCTTCTCCAGTCGGACCAGGCCTCCCACCAATTAAAGAATTTACTTGCCCACATTTGCTCTCCGATCATTTCTAAAGCAGGTTTATCCTGCCCATAAGGGTGACGCTGAAGATAAGCTTCCACTTGAGCGTCAGTTATGGCCAGTGAGGAATGGAATTTTTCAAACATTTGCATGGCCGCTTTTACCCCGGCTTCGTAATGCCCTCTGGCAGTACCGGAGATTCCACTTCCTATTCCTCTTTCCAGTGCTTCAGCCATTAAGAAATGAGATTCGGCTGCATTCATAAGGATATAAGGGGATTCTCTTCTAAGCATCAAGTAATTGATCCTTGAAAAAGTGGTAGGCTGATCCACTTCCTCTCCAAACAATTCGTCCAAACCTGCCGCATCAAATCCATTTGGCATACCTCTTTGCTCCATGGGATTGGTATTAATGGGTGTCCACTCTACTGCAGACCACTGCGCAATGCCTCCACTGATGACCATCAACCGGGGATCAACTTCATTGGCATTTGTTGCACCAGCTTTTAACCAATTTATCAGCGTTTCACTTAAATATCCGGGTTGGCCACCATCTCCTGGGAAAAATGCCCTGGAAATACCATTTTGATTAATCCACAAGCTAGGGCCTTCTGACATGGGCACCCAAACATCATCATCATTTGTAGCCATCACACCCCCAGCTACAGCCTTGGTCACATATTCACTGGCCAACTGAGGAGCCACATTGGACACCCTCATGGCTAATCTCAGCATCAGGGAATATCCAAACTTTCTCCATTTGGCTACATCCCCATTGAATATGATATCTGCTCTGGAAAATCCATCGTCAGGGTTGTTGGGACTAATGGCGGCAGTAGCCTCTTCCAATTCCCTAAGTAATTCTGGATAGATATCTGCTTGGCGGTCGTATTTTGGAAAGAATTCCCCGTCCATACCTTTGAGCGCATCGAAATAAGGGACATTCCCATAAAAATCAGTTAATCTATGGAAATTTAGGACCCTCATAATCCTCGCTGCATTTCGGGTATTTAACTTGTTCCCTTCATCATAACCACCTGGACCGGTTTGTTTAATTACCTCTGAGATATTTTTCAAGGCATCTCCATAAAAGAATTCGAAGGGCGCATTGTTTGACTCAAAGTTCTCGGTGTATTTGTCACCTGGAGCTATTCCTCCACCCGCATTGGCAAGGTGTTGGATCAGATAAGCACCCATTCCGATGTTTGTCCTCCAGTCCACGTAGCGGTTGTCCCCGGCAGACCCTCCTGAGGCCGAACCAAGAAGAGCCGCTGTAAACATAAAGTTTAAATCGATCTCATTTACCGCTTGGGGATTGATATTCAGATTATGCAATTCTTCGGTATCGCATCCCATCATCATGATGGATGCTGCCAATACTAAAGCAAATAATTTATTTATGATTTTCATGACTTTCTTCCTTTAAACATTAGAAACCTGCTCTCAAATTAAACCCAAAGGTCCTGGTTTGGGGCATACCAAAATAATCCAACCCTTGCCCGTTGCTTGAGGAATAACCTGACTCAGGGTCAATATTCTCCACATTTTTCCACAGGATGGAAAGATTCCTACCCACAAAGGAAAGGGTCAACGCGTTAAAGGGAGTCTTTTCCAATATGCGTTGTGGGAAATTATAACCAAAAGTAATTTGTCGCAGCTTAGCAAAGGACCCGTCATAGATAAAGTGATCTTGGACCCTATTCCCCATTTGGTTCCAATAGTTATTGGCTTCCCCAGGAGTGAGTTCCTTGTTGAAGGGTTCGTAAACAGGGTTACCCGTTCCATCTGTTCCTGTTTGTATCACACCACTTACCACCAAGGGCTCTTCACCTAGTCTTCCTTGCAAGGACTGCTTATGCAGCCCCCATTGGGTCAACCTCACGTTAGTACCCGAATAAAGATCCCCTCCAACTCTAAAATCAATCAAGGCAGATAAATTAAACCCTTTAAATGTAATAGAGTTGTTGATACCTCCTGTCCAATCAGGAATGCCGTT
>PXCO01000165.1 GCA_003565295.1 Cyclobacteriaceae bacterium | reverse complement strand
GTTCACTGGTATTTGGGCTTGCACGGTGTATGGTCAAGGCATGATGCACCAAAAGGTCTCCGGGTTTGGTGGTAAAGAAAACTTCCTTTTCCAGGTCTGCGGGTATACCGAAATCTGCAATTCCCTGTGAAAATCCCAAGGTATCGGTAAAGGCATGATGTCTCATTCCTAACTTATGTGAGCCCTTGACATAGCTTACCCAGCCATTTTCAGCATCCACATCCTCAAGTGCCAACCACATCGTGACTGCGCTCATAGGCTTAAGCATAAAATAATAGCCGTCCTGATGAGGAGGGGTAGCCTTTCCTATTTTTGGGGGCTTGTTGAAATATTCAACAGTTTTTCCAAGCACTTCCTCTCCCAGCAGTTTTTCTGCCAATGCGGTAAAGCTACTTTTTAACAAAATATCTTCAAAAAAGGAATCATAAACGTGCATGTCCTGAATCATTTTAAGAGTGGAAGGATCCTCTTTTGATTCAAATTTGATATGCTCATTGGGAAGAGTGGTTGATTTATCCACAATGAATTGTTTTACCCTCTCCCGTAATTCGTCTATCTCCGATGGGTCAAGAAAACCGGGAAGAAAAATAAATCCGTCCCGATCAAAATCCGATGTTAATCCCTCAGTACGCATAGTGGTAACCTTTACTTGGTAAGGCTAAATTTCGCATATTTATTGGATTAAAGGCTCCTATTTTTATGCGGGAATGCCATACTTTCTTTCAAGGGTTTAGGTACTTCGTTGGGATTATCCCTTGGAAAGGGATATTTATCCATCAAGGCCCTGATTTTCTTACCGAATTTATGACAATCTGCTTTCAGTTTTTCCTTTTCCTCTGGGGTATAGCTGTAAAAACCTTCCCCTGTGGCCAAACCCGGTTTTGGGTGTTTTGATAGTAGTTCTTGAAAGAAATCCGGTATTTCTTTGTTTGTCGCAAGTTCACCGTTCAAATCCTCCATGACCACCCCATACACGTAGGTTCCCATCAGGTCCATGTACCGGAGGTTACCTGCAAAGGGCAGGTAATAACCGGCATCATTTCTACAGGCCCTGTCTATATCTACTTCTGTGACAAACCCATTTTCAATCAGAAAAAAAGCCTCCCTAATCATAGCCGCCATTAGCCTAGAACGAATACTTTTTCCACGATCCACCACATAGGGATCCTTTCCCCAGTAGGCCTTTGCCAGATCCACCATGTCATCTACCAAAACGGAGGGCGTATCAGGCATCACTATTAATTCGGAAAAGAGCGTTACATGAGCTGGTTGTACCCAATTAAGTCCAATGATGCGCTCAGGGTTCGAAAGCCCTATCCGCAATTCATCAAGGGAAAAACTCTCCGTATTTACAGCAATTACCGTTTTGGGCGATACTATGTCCACAATTTCCCTAAGCAATTCTCGCTTCAGGGATCCATTTTCGGGAGAATTTACCACCACCAGATCCACCCCGGGAAGTTCCCTCAAGTTGCTTAGGGTTTTGAGCTGATTGGGGTAAATATGTATGTTTTCCAATTTGGCCAGGGATGCAGAAGTGGGTTCATCACCATTATGGCAATATTCCACTACATAGTGACCTGCCTTTAATAGGCAAAGGGCAATTTCTGGTAGGAGCTGTCCTTCACCAATAACTGCAACGGAGCGGTATGGAGTTTTCATTGGCCTTCTTGGGTCATTTCACGCAAAATGGTTTCCGACTTAGCCAAGGCCTCATCGATATCTTCGGAGGTGTGTACACTACTGATGTACCATAATCCTCTTCCGATCACACGCACCCCCCTATCGTGTAGACCGGAAATGAACCGAATCAGCTTTGCTTTATCGTACTCCAGCACAGCTCGAAAATCCTGTACTTCTTTCTTGTCAATAAACCCTGTATGGACTACTGGCCCCAATCCCTGCACCAACATGTTGATGCCAAGTTCTGCTGCCATCTTTTTAAGTCCCGTCTTGAGTTTCTCCCCCAACTCAAACATTCGTGGATAGGGGTTGTCCCTTTCCAGAATACGCACAGTAGCAAGGGCTGCCGCCACCGTTGGGTTAGCTGCATTCATTGTACCTGCGTGAATTACCCTTGCGGAGGAAATTTCATTCATCCACTCCTTCTTGCCAACTATCGCACTGATCGGATAACCGCTACCCAGGGCTTTAGCAAAAACGGAAAGGTCAGGCGTTACCTTAAAATAGCCCTGCGCACCGGAGAGTCCCAACCTAAATCCCGTGATTACTTCATCAAAGATCAGTGCAATCCCATATTGATCACAGAGGCTCCTCAGCCCCTCCAAAAATCCGGGTTTTGGAGGAATGCAACCGCTATTGCACATCATGGGCTCCGTGATGATGGCTGCTATGTTCTGGTGATTATTTTGAAGTGTCTTTCGGACCAGCTCCAGGTCATTCCATGGAAGGATCAGGAACTCATCTTGGGCATGTTTTGGCAGGCCCTGGCTCCATGCATACACGTTGGGATGAAGGCGGTCACCCAGTTCTTCAGGAGAAGGGGTAGAAAGCCCCCAGGCCACATTATCTAGCCAGCCATGGTAATGGCCTTCGAAGCGAAGAAATTTGTTCTTTCCGGTTTTGGAACGGGCTACCCTAAAGGCTGTGTGAACTGCTTCGGATCCATCCATGCAAAATCGCATCATTTCCGCGGAGGGGATGACCCTGTTCAGGAATTCCGCCAGCTCCACTTCCTGCTGATGCTGCCCGGCAAATAACTGCCCCTGTTCGGAATAGGCGTTTACCGCATCCAATACCTCAGGGTGCGAATGCCCGAGGATAAGAGGCCCCTGGCTTAAGGTAAAGTCAAGGTATTGGTTACCATCCACATCAAACAACTTTGCACCCTTACCATGTGTATAAAAAAGGGCATGCGGGTGATTGTATTTTCTAAATTCAGAGGATACTCCAGAGGCAAGTACCTTACTTGCCCGGTCTAGCCATTCTTTGGATTTTTGATATCGACTTTCTGACATAGGGTTATTGTTTTGATTGATAGGTAGAAAAGGTTGCCGCCATCCTATAGATTTCTTTGTTAAATTCGGCAAATGCCTGCTCCCATTCCACGGCTTCTTCCTTTGTGTAGGGATAGAGTCCCCGTGCGTTTTGAACACCCCTTGCCTCTCCTTGTACCATTTTCTTCATTAGGGATGGCACTTGGTCGGTATTGCTCAATTGGGGAAACAAGCGCTTAAGTGCCACCCCAAAATCCGCCAACCCTAACATATCCATCCTTTTCATAAGCCCCATATAGGTAATCCAGGAGCCGGCATCGTACCGAAACGACTTATCCACATCCTCTATGCTTGCTTCCCCTGATTCTATCAGGTGGAAGGCCTCCCTATAAACCGCATACATAAGGCGATTGGTTACAAAACCTCGTATATCCTTTTGTAAGAAGGTGGGTTCCTTATCCCAGAAATGGGCCAATTCAAACACCCACTTCGCCGGTTTATCGCCCGTCTTGGCACCTTTTGTTATTTCTAAAAACCGGGTAAGGTAAGCAGGCTCTGCCCAGTGGATCCCAAGAAAACGTTCTGGGTAGGATACCTCTTCCTGTAATATACTAATAGGAATGGCCGAAGTATTACTGGAAATCACGGTTTCTTTGCGGGTAGATGCAGTAATTTTACGGTACACCTCAGATTTAATAGTGGTAGTTTCCACCACACATTCCTGCACCAACTTGCAATGTTTCAATATACCAAAGTCCTCCGACAAGGACAATTGACCCAGGTAATGCGAGAGGGAATATTTTAGCAACCCACTTTGTTCAGCGTGTTCAAGTTGTTTGGTTATTCTAGGTAATGCCTGCTCCATGTCACTGCTAATGGGGGCAACCCCTTTGACCGGGTGTCCTGCTATCAAGAGTGCTGCCGCTATGCTGCTGCCCATCAAGCCCAGTCCCACTACACCTGTCTCTATTTCAGGTATATCTTTACGCTTTATCATCCGTTGCAGTTTAACCGTTAAAAGTTGTTCATTTGGCACCTTAGGCAACCATTAATCATTAGATTGTAAAAATCAAAAGTATCAAGTACGTT
>PXCO01000031.1 GCA_003565295.1 Cyclobacteriaceae bacterium | reverse complement strand
GAAGGGTATGAGGGAGAGATGCCCAGCTTTTTGGGCGTGCTATCCAGCAGGGATTTGGATGCCATTGTATTGTATATTATGTCTTTGGGAGAGGAGGGGTAAGCGGTAAACGTACCGTTATGGGTTCCAGGGTATGGAAGGAGACGATGACGTCAAAGGCTCCGGCAGGAGTTATACGACAGAGTTTCGGCAGTACGATCCTGTCCTTGGAAGGTGGTGGAGTGTTGATCCTAAAGTGGAATTTTTTCCGTGGCAATCACCATACAATTCAATGGACGATAATCCTATTGCTAAATCTGACCCAAAGGGAGACTGTGTAAACTGTCCCACAATATTAGCAGGTGGACTTATCGGTGCTGGTGTGGAATTGTATGATTTAACTCAACAACATGGTAGTTTTTTTAATGCTATTCAAAAATTATCAGATGGCGATGGTAAAGCTTGGCTACACTTAGCAACCACAACAAGATTTCGAGTCGGAATTCCCCCATGCTGCGCTGGGTGTAGCTTCCTTCTGTAGTCTCTTAATTATAGCAAACCAGCCTTTTTTAGTAGCTCAATGATCTGATTTTTGGTCAGGTTGTCGAGCTGGCCCTTGTCAAAGATGGATACCAAATAGACTTTTTCCTTTACCACTTTCACGAAGGTAATGACCCTTGCACCACCGGATTTGCCCTTACCTTTGGAAGATACGGCAAGCCGTACCTTGTAAACGTCATGGCCTAATGGTGTTCCAGTTTTAGGGTTTTCTGCTAGCTCATTGCCAAGGGCTTCCAGTTCAGTTATTAGGGAACGGTATTTTTTGGTGAGCTTCTTTGTTGGTGAGCTTCTTTGCCTCCTTCTTGAAATGGTCGGTAAGTTCAACCTCAAAGCTCATTGAGGAACTCTTTAAGCGGTGTGCCCTTCATTTTGCCTTCCTGAATCAGCTTCACTTCCCTAAAACCCTGCTCAAGCCCTTTCAAAGCTTTATTACTGGGGTCCACAGGTTCTTCCTTCACTTTTTCTAACCCTAGTTTTTTAACCAATTCTAAGAAAAAGGAATACATGTGATCGGGAATTTTTACGGTAACCTGTCTCATAATCATGCACTAGCATTATTTGCTTTAACTTTAAGCATTAGCCTATCCAAGGTAAGAACTTTATGTGAATGAAAAAAGTTGCAAGATTTAACCCTCCTACCTTTATAGTTCCTTTACTGGTAATAGAATCCTCTATACCATATTATTCCTAGCTTCTTTTTAAAACGAAATCCGTTATATGCCATTTGCAATCCCTTAATAAAGATCCTCTAAGCAAGCAAAAGCCCCGACTGGGTGTAGTATCCACTACACCCTACTATTTCTAATCTACTTGGAGGACGTAATCCGTTTTCTGCCATTTGCAATGGCTTACGAAAGAACTTATTAGCAACCAAATACCCGCCATTTTGAACACTTTCTGGCTGCGGTTTGTGGACGGCTCCAAACGAACCATTCCTTTGTCCATTAATAGCCCTATTTTCATTTTTAATTTCTGTGCAGATAAACTATTTTTAGCTATGAGAGAGGCTTACCAAATAAGAGATCAGGAAATATCCTACTTTTTAACATTTCAAGTGGTGGGATGGGCTGGTGAGTTTTCAACCACAAGAAATTATGCTGAATTAAAAGGTTTAATAGAGGTCGGTTATTGGTAATTGCGTCCATTTCCAATTGCAAATTGGAAAAAATAGAAGGGTAGGACAAGCAGTTAATAAACAGTCCTGACGACTGTTTCGCCGGTAGTAGGGAAGGCAAACTACACCCAGCTGCCGCCGAAGGCCTAAACTACACCGATGGCGTGTAAAAACAAACGGGGCTGGAGGAACTGAAAACGGCGGTACAGAAACACCATCCGCTGGGGTGAATCAATGACATAAATAAATCCTTAATGTTAAATCGCAAAATAACGATAGGCATGGACGTACAATCTGTTATAATCGAGCTTATCCACTGGCTTACCGAGCTTCAGGACAAATCTGTCCTTAAGACACTTCAGGCACTGAAAGAGCAACAGGAAAATGCTTTTGAACCAAGTGCAGAGCAGAAGAAGGAACTGGACGGCAGGATTGAGAAGTATGAAAACGGGGAAATGGAGTTTTCCCTGTGGGACACTGTAAAGTACAGGGTGAGAAACCGAGCAATTAATGCCCTATAACTACCGATTATCCGAGGAGGCGGAATCGGATGTTTATGACTCCTATCTTTGGTATGAAAAGCACTTTTCCTGCGGCTTTGTACCTTTTCGTTAGCCCCATTTTGTGCCCAAAACAAACCCACGAGGTCGAAAAGAAGACCTCAAGGGTATTGATTACTAGACCTTTGGGGTTTTCCGAACCCCGTGGGTCTTTCCCTGCGGCTTTATACCTTTCCGTTAGCCCCATTTTTGTGCCCGAAACAAACCTTAGAGGTCGAAAAAAAGACCTCAAAGGTTTTGGTTATAGTACACCTTTTGTGCTGGGAAGGGCATTTAGTGCTTTGGGGTCTCTTTGTACGGCCATTTTGATGGCTCTTGCCAGCCCCTTGAAAATGGCCTCGATCTTATGATGCTCATTGTCACCGGAGGCTTGTATGTTGAGGTTGCATTTGGCGGTATCGCTGAAGGACTTGAAGAAATGATAAAACATCTCCGTGGGCATTTGACCTATTTTTTCCCTCTTGAAGGTAGCTTCCCAGATCAGCCAGGGCCTTCCCCCAAAATCAATGGCCACCTGCGCAAGGGCATCGTCCATGGGCAGTAAAAACCCGTACCTGTAAATGCCCTTCTTGTCGCCCAAGGCCTTAAGGTAAGCCTCCCCCAAGGCCAAGGCAGTGTCTTCTATGGTATGGTGCTCATCGATATGCAGGTCTCCTTTTACTTTAATAAGCAAATTGCAACCGCCATGCTTGGCCAATTGATCCAGCATATGATCAAAGAATGGTAGGCCAGTGTCTATTTCACTTTTCCCGCTACCGTCTAGATCCACTCGGATGTTGATTTGGGTTTCCGAGGTGTTTCTTATCACCTCCGCCTTTCGGGAAGGCATAGCCAAAAAACGATAGATTTCGTCCCAATCCGTACTGTTCAGGGTGGCTTCTTCCAAAGGTTCTTCCCCCAGATAGATGGAACCCGCACCCAGGTTTTGAGCTAACTCCACATCGGTTTTTCTGTCCCCGATCACGTAGGAACCTTTTAGGTCATACTCTCCGTTCAGGTAATCCTGTAGCATCCCGGTTCCCGGTTTTCGTGTAGGGGCATTTTCCTGGGGAAAGGTTTTGTCAATATGGATGGCGTAAAATATCACTCCTTCCTGTTCCAGAGTTTTGAGCATTTTGTATTGGGCAGGCCAAAAGGTGTCCTCAGGGAATGAGTCCGTCCCCAAGCCGTCTTGATTGGTGACCATGACCAATAAAAAATCGGTTTCCTCTGCAATTTTCCTTAGGTTGCTGATGGCCTTGGGCAAAAACTCCAGCTTCTCCAGACTATCCACCTGAAAATCAGACTTGGGCTCCTTGATTATGGTGCCATCCCTATCTATAAACAATATCTTTTTCATTGCTGGTTTACTTTTGCAGTGTTGGGTTGGAAGGATTTCATCGCCTGGATCAGTGTCTTGTTTTCCTCGGGGGTTCCCACGGTAATCCGCAGACATCCCTCGCAAAGCAGTACCTTTGACCTGTCCCGTACGATGATTTTTTGTTTTACAAGATAATCATACATCCCTTTAGGGTCAGCCAACCTTACCAATAGAAAGTTAGCGTCTGATGGGTACACTTTTTGCACCATGGGGAGTTCATCCAGGAGATGCCTTAGCACTTCTCTTTCGCCAAGGATTTGGCTCACCATCTCCTTTACCTTTTGCAGGTTGTCCATTGCTTCCAACACGGTCTTCTGGGTCAAACCGCTGATATTATATGGAGGTTTGATCTTGTTGAGGACCTTGATGATTTCAGGTACGGCAAAGGCCATCCCCAATCTCAGGGAGGCTAATCCCCAGGCTTTTGAAAATGTCTGTAATACGATGAGATTGGGGTGATGATTGATTTCTTCTATAATACTGGGTTCCGGGCTGAAATCGATATATGCTTCATCCACCACAACTAGTCCATGGAAACCCTTGACTAGTTCAAGTATGTCTGCCCTACGCATGACATTTCCTGAGGGGTTATTGGGAGAACAAATAAAGATGATTTTGGTGCTTGCATTGATCTCCTTGAGTATACGGTGCAGATCCAACTGAAAATCAGCCGTAAGGGGCACCTTAAGGATAGCCGCATCATTGATATTTGCGCTTACCTCGTACATTCCATAGGTAGGGGGAAGCAATATCACGTTGTCTTTACCGGGATTGCAAAAGGCCCGGAACAAGAGGTCAATAGCCTCATCACTTCCATTTCCCAGAAAAATATGTGATGGGGGTATGGACTTTATGGAAGAAAGCACCTTTTTGAGGTCGGATTGGTAGGGGTCAGGGTAGCGGTTAAAGGCTTGATGGGTAATGCTGCCCAGTGGGTTTTCATTTGCGTCCAGAAAAATACCCTCCGCACCGGAATATTCATCCCTGGCAGAGGAATAGGGGAGAAGTGAGGCAATATGAGGCCTCAGTAACTTGTTTACATCAAACGCCATCAGTTTTTATTTTTTTCCGTTCAAATACGCCAGTCGTACACTCACCGCCCTCTCATGTGCGGTCAACAATTCATTGGCAGCCATGGTTTCCACTACAGGGCCCAATACTTTCAGCCCCTTTTCGTTAATGCGCTGGTAGGTAATCTTTTTCAAAAAGCTATCCAGGGAGACCCCACTGTAGCTTCTGGCATAACCATTGGTAGGCAAGGTATGGTTGGTTCCGGAGGCATAATCCCCTGCGGATTCCGGGGTGAAATTCCCCAGGAAAACCGATCCTGCATTATAGATTTTTGGGATTAACTCCTCGGCTTCCTCAACCGAAAGGATCAGGTGCTCCGGGGCATAGTCGTTGATCAGCTTAACCGCCTTGTCGGGGTTGTTGAGAACTAGGGCAACGCTGTTTTCCAGTGCTTTTTCGGCAATTTTTTGACGGGGGAGTTTTTGCAATTGTGTTTGTATTTCCTCAAGTATTTTCTTGGTCAGTTTTTCTGTAGTACAGACCAGTACCACCTGACTGTCCACCCCATGTTCTGCCTGAGAAAGTAAATCTGCCGCCACAAATGAGGGTATGGAACTTTCATCTGCATATACCAGCACCTCTGAAGGTCCTGCGGGCATATCTATGGCTACCCCCTTTTTGGTGGCGATCTGTTTGGCGGCCGTCACATACTGGTTTCCCGGACCAAATATTTTATCTACTTGTGGTACTGATGCAGTTCCATAGGTCATTGCAGCAATGGCCTGTGCTCCCCCTGCCTTTACAATAGTACTGATCCCTAATTCATCTGCGGTAAACAAAATGGCAGGGTGGATTTTACCTTCAGGGTTCGGAGGGGTGCAAAGCACAATTTGCTCACAGCCCGCCAACTTAGCGGGTACTCCCAACATCAGTACTGTGGAAAATAACGGGGCTGTACCTCCCGGCACATAAAGCCCCACCCGTTGAATGGGGACACTTCTGCGCATACAGGTAACCCCATCCATAACCTCCATTTCGATGTCTTGGGTTGCCTGTGCTTTGTGAAACTTTTCTATGTTTTCTTTTGCCGTAAGTATCGCAGTTTTCAATTCTTCCGAAACCTGTTGCTTGGCAGCATCTATTTCAGTTTTGGAGACCAAAAGTTGATCAATTTCTACATGATCGTATTCCAGGGCGAATTTCTTGAGGGCTTTATCCCCCTGCCGCTTCACCTTTCGCATAATGGGCTTAACAATCTTTTCAATGGATTTGGTTTTCAGCACGGGACGTTCCAGTGCTTTTTTCCACTGCGGCTGGGAGGGGTTGAGGAGTACTTTCATCTGTTTATAATTGTCTTTTAGAGGTCACACCTGACTGTCGTCAGTCCCGATAATTATCGGGGGGCGTCCCACTGTGTGTCGCTTGCATCATGCTTGATTTCATTGGTGTTCAACAAGGTTAGTCGCTAACTTATAGGACCATTTTTTCAATGGGAACCACTAAAATCCCCTCTGCACCGGCCTGCCGGAGTTCCACTATGTTTTCCCAAAACTGGTCTTCGCTAAGTACGGAATGTACGCTTGACCATCCCTCCTGAGCCAGGGGTAAAACCGTTGGGCTGCGCATGCCTGGGATAAGGGAAATGATCCTGTCCAGGGAATCGTTGGGGGCATTGAGCAATATGTACTTGTTTCCTTTGCCCTGTTGCACGGCATTCATCCTGAACAACAATTTTTCCACGATGCTCTTCTTACCCGGTTCCATATCCGGATTGCTGATAAGCACTGCTTCAGAACGGAATATTTCTTCCACCTCTTTGAGTCCGTTCATCATCAAAGTGGAACCGGAACTGACAATGTCGCAGATGCCTTCCGCTAGCCCTATGCTAGGGGCAATCTCTACTGAACCGCTGATTTCGTGTATGGAGGCCTCCACCTTGTTGGATTTTAGGTAATTGCCAAGTATCCTGGGGTAGGAGGTAGCGATATTTTTTCCCTGGAAATAAGCAATACCGGGGTAGTCTTCACCTTTGGGAATGGCTAGTGAAAGTCTACATTTTGAAAACCCAAGTTTTTTGATGATTTCCACCTTTTTATCCTTTTCCACAAGCTCATTTTCTCCCACAATACCCAGGTCGGCCACACCATCAGCTACATAACCGGGAATATCATCGTCTCTGAGATAAAGAAACTCAATGGGGAAATTTATGGCAGTGGATTTTAACTTTCCGGTGCCATTATAGAACTTTATTCCGCATTCTTTGATAAGGCTCAGGGAGTCGTCACTGAGCCTTCCGCTTTTTTGTACGGCTATACGTATGATATCTTTCATTGTAAAACTACTCTAAATGTTGAATTTTTGATGTAAAGAAGCTGTGGTGCAGAGATATGCCCCGGATAGGTTGCATTAAAGACAATGCCGATGGACATGGTGAAATAAAAAATTACTATGTTGAAGTGCTTCTTTCATGACGAGTGCAAATTTAAACAGTAAGCCTGAACATCCAAGGCTTAACAAGCTTTTATATGGGTAGGGATAAAAAAATGCCCCTCGGGTAACCAATCCGAGGGGCATTTGGAAAAATTTTAGCTGTTAAACTAAATTACTTCATTAAAAAATGAACCCAACTAAACCAATCTCGATTAAAACATCTCCACATAAACCCTACTGTTGTTTTAATGAGATGTTCAAATATACGAAGGATGCAAAGGCAGTGGATCATTAATCGATGAAATACATATTCCGAAGGTTGAAATACGTTATTGCTGAGGTTAAAAATTAATAGGCCGATGAGGAATCAGGGATGAGGCAAGCTTTCAATCCATTGCCGGATCAGTTCTACCCCCTCTTCATGTGGCATGGCCCTTCCAATTTCCGGCATTGCTGCGCCCACGTCGGAGGTTCTCATGCGGTAGAGTAAAATGGAAGCATCGGGTTTCCCTGGCACAATATCATAGGTGAGGTTTCCTGCTCCAAAGCCTGCTGCCACCGGTGTCTTGAATATCCCAAGTCTGGAAGGGTCCTTTTCCATGCGGGTCAAAAATAATCCTGAGGTGCTGGCAGGCCCTTCCTCCCTATGGCAATGCCCGCAATTGATGTCTAAATAGGACCTGGCCCTGTCTTCTAAGGACTGATTCCGATCCGAGGCATTCACCATCCCCGGCCAATCCTTATGCAAGTTTGAGGACTTTTCCAGTAGCCCTAATTTCAACCAGGCTTCCAATTGAGTGGCATCATTGGAAGCATTGGGCATAGAATGGTTAAGGTGCATGGCCTTTACCCCAATGGGTTCCAGCTTTTCGTGCGTGTTGTGACAACTTTTGCATTGGTTTTTATTGGGGATAATATAATCCACCTTTTTTAAGACACCTTTCTCATCTTTCCAACTTACTTCTTTTTCTCCGCCGATCACTTTATAGGCGGCATCTGTTTGATCCTCGTTCCAAACATAGGGGTATGCTTCCCAAATTCCACCCTTTTTTATCAAAAGCCTGGTCTCAATGATGGTTTTCTCTCCGCTTGGCAGACGGAAGTCTTCTGGATAGTAAAAGTTTTTGATCAATATGGAATGTTCCGGAAAATCCATCAATCCTTCCTCACTACCTTCGATTAGACGGATTTTGCTTCCTTCAGGAACCCAAATAAACCTTGACTTATACGCATAATCGGTAAACAAGGAACTGACAGGTTCATATAAGTACACATTATCTTGTGGGATGAGAGCAGCCAGCTCCCCTTTAAAAAATCCATAGGCAGAAAGGTATGGGTAGGGTATTTCAGAGAGTTCAAGCTCATTTACATTTGCATTTGGAAATCTGGTTTCTTCGTATTCAGTTTTGGAAACCCCGGTGTTATTCTCCGGGCCTTTACAAAATGATAAAAGGCATCCCACAAAACACGCTATGATCCTTCCTTTTGCTCTCATCTCGGTTTAAAGCAGTTTATATTCACTTACAGCGTACAAATAAATGGCAGGTAGTCGCTATAGGACCGGATATTGTCTATGCCCTCATCCAGATAAAACCGGGTGAAATGAAGTTTTTCCATTTGTGGTTCGGAAATACAGATATTCATTGGGTTTCCTTCAATGCCAACACCCACTTCATTGTCATAAAACCCGTCATAAATAATATCCTGACTTTTACCTTTTCCGTGGGCATTATGTACAGCAATCAACTGACCTAATTCCTTTGTTAAATCAGGTAAAGCCATGGGTCGCTTGAAATCATTGTTATATACCTTTATGTCCCTGGAATAAGGTGACCAGTTTTTCGCTTCTGCGGGAAACCCGGTGATTTGGTAACTGGCGATGGAAACACCCACTGTTTTGTTGTGGTATATTTGGTTTTCAAACACCTCTACCTCTTTGGCGGCCATGAGGATGATACCTGATCCCGGGGGTATCATTGAAACCGGGTTTCCATTGGCTAGTGATTCATCCTCAAGCGCGAAATTCCTATGGTTATTATTGAATACCTTATTGCGATATATTTTCGTACCAAACCCGTCTGACTTGGGAAGTCCTGGAAGGTTAAACACCAAAATCCCACCGGTATTGTCCCTCACCTCGTTATCATATACCATAGCCTGATCGGAGTTTTCAATTTCTATTCCGGCCACATTACCAAAAGCCAGGTTATTTTTCACTTCTATGTTTGTGGACTGGCCCACATAAATGCCGGCATCCCTGGAATGGCTTGCCACACACCCATCTACGACCACTCCTTCACATTGTACGGGATAGATGGCATAAGTGCCGTTTTTGGATTTATCCCCATTGGTCCAGGTAACATTGATGGCCTGGAAGGTGATGCCTTTGGTGTGTTGTGCTTTCACCCCATCTCCAGGGGCATCTTCTATGCTTAGGTTTTTGATCACAATATTTTCACCCACCAATTTTACACCTTCACCTCCAGCCCTTAAGTTCCTAAAGGATAATACGGTTTTATCCATTCCCTGCCCCAGGATGGTCACGTTTTTTTTATTGTCCAAGATCAGTTGGGTCCTGAAATCAAAAAAACCTTCGGGAATTTCTATAATGCCACCATCTTCTGCCAGAATAAATGCTTCCACAATATTGTCCACTTCTTCTTTTGACACTTTCACCAGTTTTGAACTGTCGAAAAGTTGCTCTTTACTGTCCCCTGAACAGCCAAATGCAATGAGCAGGATAAGGGCAAAACCTAACCTGAAACAGTATGGATAATGGGTTTTCATTTTGTCCGGGATTAATGCATAGTCATTTGACTTCCAGTATTATAAACGAAATGATATTTGAGGATGATGTATTTTAGAATTCTTTTTTATTATTGTCCCGGTTGATATCTGCCAATCTACCGGAAGGGTCTATTTCTATAGATTTTACTTGACTGATTGGGGTGTCTAATGTCACGGTTTTTTCCGTTTCTACCCATGGCCAGCGTTCCGAAAGTATGCGCTCTGGTTTTCCCTCTTCCATGGGTTTCTCTCCTCTTTGGATGGCCAATGGGAAGTAAAGCATGGCCTTGCTCCCATCCTGATAAGTCACTACCACATCTAAAGGCATGGGCATCAGGCCTTTCCGTTCAAGGGTAATGGTGGTTTTATCCCCATCTCCATTTACCGATTTCACAGCATAATCAATGGTCTTTGTGGTATACACCCAATATTCTTTGAACCAATCCAATTCCAATCCACTTACCTTTTCCATCACCCTGATCACATCATTAGGATTGGGGTGCCTGAATTTCCAATCATTATAATACCTTAGCATAGCCTTGGAAAGGTTTTCCTCTCCAATAATGTACCCCAGTTGCACTAAAAAAAGCGCTCCCTTAGAGTATGCTGCCGCCCCATAGGCCACATTGGTATGAAAATGATCGGCATGGGTAGCCAGAGGTTCTTCAAGTCCCGATTCTACCAGCCGCTGATAACTGGCAAAAGCGCCCCTATGGGGATCATCTGAAGGTTCATCGCTTAAGATATTTGCCATCACCAAGCTGCTGGCATATGAAGTGAAGCCTTCGTCCATCCATGGGTATAAGCTCTCGTTGTTTCCCAAAACTCCATGATACCAGCTATGCACCAGTTCATGCACCATTACCCCTACAAGGCTACCAAGTGTTCTGTGACCGGTAATCAGGGTGGACATGGGGTATTCCATGCCACCGTCCCCCCCTTGTATCACTGAAAACTGTTTGTAAGGGTATTCACCAAAATTCTCGCTCATGAAAGACAGTGCTGCGGGGGTGTAGGATTTAAGCTTTTCCCAGTTGGACGCGGTACGGGAATTTTTTATATAGAGGTGATGTATGGTTATACCATTGTCCATTTCTATGCGGTCATGGGTATAGTTGGGGTCTGCAGCCCACATAAAGTCATGAACCCTGGGGGCATGAAAGTGCCATGTGAGTTTTTCCCCATGTGGCACAGGTACTTTTACCCCCTCATCTTCATACCCATGTCCTATTTCGTTGTTGTTTTGTAGGTAGCCAGTGCCCCCCAAGGTATAATTTTTATCAATGTTGATGCTTACATCAAAATCTCCCCAGATGCCGTAAAACTCCCTGCCAATGTAAGGATTGGCGTGCCAACCCTGCTCGTCGTAGTTGGAAATTTTGGGGTACCACTGGGACATTGAATACCTGACCCCTTCCTCGCTGTCCCTTCCGGCCCTTCTCACCTGCAAGGGCACCTGGCCTTCAAAGCTGGTCTCGAAGAGCACTGTGGTTTGTGGTAAAATGGGCTGGGGAAGGTTTCCCTCCAGTATGGTTTCCACTTCCTCATATTCCACAGGAAGCCCGTTCATGGTAAGCTTTAGCACATGCATGTAGCCGATTTCCTCTGCGCTGAGCTTTGAGATTCGTTCACCCACCCTTCTATCAGGGTCTGCAATAGCCCTGGACCGGACGTCCATCATACTATTGGGTTGGAAAGCATTGTAATAGAGATGGAAAAATACCCTATGCAGTGTGTCAGGGGAATTATTGGTATAGGCGATCACCTGAGTCCCTTTATACTGATTGGAATTTACATCCATGTCAACTTCCATTTTATAGCTTACGGATTGTTGCCATCTGTTGGACTGCGCAAGTGAGGATAAAGTGTTAAAACAAACAATTAATAAAAAGAGACCTAGGGATTTTTTCATATTTGCGATATTATTAAGCCCCTAAATAAGGTAAATTTGAATTATTGGCCAAACCGCCGCTACTTCTTTGTTTTACCAAAATTTGCAGTTTGAAAACAAATAACTATTGTCCTTAGTATTCAAAACCATATATGAAATCGAGCATGACGAAAACGTCACACATTGGAATGTTTATCAACCACCTGCCTGACAGCAGTCAGGTCTGACCTTTGAAAGACAATTATAAACAGATGAATATGTTTGAAAGAGATTTTTCAAGATTCGGGTTTATTGTAGCGATGTTAGTTGTTGTTCTAGCGGTATTTTTTTCACCCAAGCTGGTTTTTAATTATGACTTTGAGCATTTTTTTTCGACTGACGATCCTGAACTTTTGTTCTACAATGCCCACAGGGATAGATTTGAAAATGACAATGACTACCTACTGGTGGCCTTAGGGCGGGGGAATGGGGACGTATTCGACCCCGATTTTTTGGATGCCGCCTTAAAGGTGGAAAAAGGAATTAGGGAGCTGGACAGGGTGCGGGAAGTGATCTCCTTGTTAGAACTTGAAGAGCCATTGTTGGGCAATTTCGGGGTAAGAAACAGAAGGGTGCTGGAATGGGGAGGAAAAGGAAGTTTAGAAAAGTCTAAATCCCGGGTAATGGACGACCCAAACTGGCAGGCCAATTTGATCAGTGAGGACGGTAAATTCATTCTAATGCTGGTGCTTCATGAAGAAAACATTGCAAAGGAAGATGGGGATGACCTTTATCTGAAAATTAGTGAAGTCTTAACACAAAGTCCTATAGCCGAGATCCATACCGCCGGAAAAATAAAGGCTCAAGGGGAATTTGTGGACTTACTCCAAACAGAATTTGCAACCTTTCTTGCCATTTCCTTTATTTTGGTGATGGTTTGGCTGTATATAGTTTATAGAAAGGTATGGGCCATACTTTTGCCGCTGTTCATATTGAGCACAGGTATGTTTTTGGCACTTACGGTTTTGCTGCTCAGCGGTGGTCAACTGGATGTGCTTCTGGTAATGCAACCTCCCATTCTGTTGATCATAGGGCTCAGCGGGATGATCCATTTCCTCACTTTCTATTTTTCCCTTATCAAGGAAGGAATGGCTAAGGAAAAAGCGATTATAAGCACTTTTTCACAGCTAGGGATAGCTGTATTTTTGACAAGTATCACGACTTCTTTGGGTTTTCTTTCACTTTACTTGACTCAAATTCCCAGCCTCAAAAACTTTGGGCTGTACACCGGAATTGGCGTGTTGATCATGTTTATTGCCATAATTTTGATCATGCCTTACGCACTTTACCTACTCCCTTCTCCTGTGAAACAGAAGAGGCAAACAAATGAACATTGGTTCTTTGGATTGAGAAACAGCTATCAGTGGGTGTTAAATAACAGGGCATTCATTCATTTTGGGTTTGTATTACTAAGCCTTTTTTCTGTGTATGGTTTTGCCTCGATTAAAACCGATGGATACCTGTTGGACAATTTGCCTGATGACCACGGGTTGATCCAGGATTTCCGGTTTTTTGATGAGCGATTTGGGGGGTCTAAACCATTAGAGATACATCTGGAGGTGGGGGGAATTGCAGAAACCTTGATGGAATATGAAGTCTTGAAAGAAATCAATAAAGTTGGTGGGTTTCTTCAAAAGCACTTTGAAACAGGGTTCCTAGTATCTCCTGTCACACGGGTGATGGCAGGAAATAAGGCACAGAACCAGGGGAACCCGAAAGCGTTTGATTTTCCCACGGAAGGGCAATTTGACCGTCTAAAGCCCCGGCTTGAAAAGCTAATGGAAAAGGATCCAATGCCTATCCTTACCCCGGATTGGAGAAAAGGAAGGATATCCAGTAGAATGCCGGATATAGGAAGTCATAAAGGAGGTGAACTTTATGCTCAATTGGAGGAATTCATAGCTAATGAGATTGATGAGGGTCTATTAAGGGTCAATATTACCGGGACATCCTATTTGATTGACCGCAGCCACAATGCCATTACGGAGCAATTGATAAAGGGCCTTGGAATTGCTTTTGGAATCGTAGCGATTATCGCAGGCATTTTATTCAGGTCTTGGCGCATGTCTTTTATCGCCCTTTTGCCCAACGTAATCCCCTTATTATGGCTGGGCGGGGTGATGAACCTATTGGGATTGGACTTTAAACTTTCCATGTCTATCATTTTTGCCGTAGCCTTTGGTATAGCGGTGGATGACAGTATTCATTTCATGGCCAAACTCCGGCTTATCTTGGGTAAAGGAAACGGCCTATTATATGCTACCAAAAGGACTTTTTTCACCACGGGTAAGGCAATCATTCTCACTACCCTGGTGCTGGCCTCGGGATTTTTGGTGCTTACCCTTAGTAGTTTTGAAATCACTTTCTATACGGGGTTTTTGATTGCCTTGGCATTGATTTTCGCACTTTTGGCAGATTTACTTTGGTTGCCGCTCCTGCTGGCACCCATGCACAAGGTTTGGGATCAAAAATTCAAAGGTCGCTTTCAGGGTAAGCCAGGGGACTCTTCCAGGTGAATACGGTGGATATGGGATAATGGTCTGAATAGTCAACTTCCCGATGTGTCCTGAAATTTTTGGAAGTGAATATTTTATCATGAAAAATATGGTCGATTCTAAGAAAGAAAAGCACTTTATTGTAGGTGAAACCAAAACCTTTCCCCGCCTCTTCAAATGCATTTTTCAGAGTGGATCGAAGGCTAAAATAGGTATAACTATAGGGGACATCGTTGAAATCCCCGGCAATGATCACTGGATAGGGACTGTTTCCAATATGTTCTTGAAGGGTTTTTAACTGTTCTGTACGCATTAAAATCCCATTTTTCAATTTTCGGATGGTCATTTTGTAATGGGTTTTTATTCCTTCCATATCAGAAAGCTCTTCGGCCGGAATACTCATGGATTCCAAGTGAACATTGTAAACCCTTATCGTATCCTTTTTTACCACTAAATCCACAAACATGGCTCCATTATTCCTTCGATTGTCAAATATCCTCCCTTCATTGATTATGGGAAACTTGGTAATGATGGCCACTCCGTGGGATCGGTTTTTCCGGTTGCCGATGATAGGCTGGTAGGAATGGTTGAGTTTTCCGTCCTCTGTTATGATCTTAATGGCATTTTTAGAGGGAGTGGTGAAATCCTGATAGAATTCCTGAAAGCATTTGATATCAGCACTATGCTCCTTTGACCATTGAATGATGTTTTTTGTCTGTTCCTGATTAGCCTTATCCATCGCATAGGAAAATTGCATAGTGTTGAAGCTCAGTAGGGAAACACCGTTATCGATTTCTTCTCTGGGATTCCATTGGAAGGTGATCCCGAAAAATTTATACCCGATTGCAAGTGCGATGATGGGATAGATAATTAGGTGGGAGCGCCCAAAAAGAAAGATAAAAAACATAAAGATGTTCAACAGCAAAAAGGGAGGGATTAGTAGCGGAAGCAGACCTGAATAGGAAAAAGATTCTGGGGAAACATATACGCTAAAAAAAAGCGCTATGGAAATCAAAAACAAAACAACGACGATAAACCGCATATTTTTCAGCAGGGCTTTCTTCCCATGGTTAAAGGCACAAACATAACTTTAGATCCTGTAAATATCAACGAAAGTTTAATACAAGTGTGTGATATTCTTTTTTGGAAATTTGATTGGATATGCATGAAAAAAAATCATAAATTGCCTTGAACTTTAAAATCTATACACGATGAAAACCATCTCTTCATTATCCCTTTTTTTATTGTCAGCACTATTTATTATGAGTGCTTGCGGAGGAGCGGGAGATTCCTCAGAACAGCTTGAAAACGGCAGCGAAGAACAGCCCATTACCGATACCCGAGCGAGCCCTCTCAGAAAAACCGATGGGGAAATCAACGGGAAAAAAGTGGCCATTCAATACGGGTCACCCGCAGTGAATGAAAGAGTGATCTACGGGGATCTGGTACCATATAACGAAGTTTGGAGAACGGGAGCCAATGAAGCCACCTACATAGAGTTTTCCCAGGATGTCAAAGTACAAGGAGAACCACTCGCAGCAGGAAGGTACTCCCTTTTCACTATTCCTAGAAAAACAGGTCCTTGGACGGTGATTTTTAATACGGAATGGGATTTGGAGCATGGCCACTATCAATACAAGGAGGAGCACGATGTGCTCCGGGTAGAAGCCATTCCAGATTGGGAAAACGAATCCCAGGAGAGGCTAAGTGTGGAAATAGTTGACGATGAAATTGTGGTTAAATGGGAAAAGCTGAGGTTACCCATACATATTGAATGAAATATATAGGATTTGTACTTACTTTATTTGTGACCCTATGCCTGGTGCTGGGGCTTTCTTTAAATTTGGCCAGCCTGCCACCGCTGGCCAACATTTTTGACCCCTACAGGGGGGTTTGGCAAAATTTGCACAGTGAAGACTACAACCCTCCTAGTAGGGTCAAAATCCCCGGTCTTTCTTCCAAGGTGGAAGTGGTATATGATGAGTACCTTATCCCCCATATTTATGCGGAAGAAACCGAGGACTTATACAAAGCTTTTGGTTATGTGACGGCGAGACACAGGCTTTGGCAAATGGATTTTTTGGTAAAAGTGGCTTCTGGAAGTTTATCTGAGGTATTGGGAGAGATTACGGTGGACTTTGACCGCATGCAACGCCGAAAGGGGCTGGGCTTTGGTGCTGAGGAAAATTTAAAATATGTGCAAGAAAATGATCCCGAGTCTTTTGCCAGGCTTCAAGCCTATGCGGATGGGGTAAATGCCTATATCGATCAGATGTCTTTTAGTGAGTTGCCGGTAGAGTTTAAGTTGATGGATTACCTCCCCTCCCATTGGGACCCGCTCAGTACGCTATATGTCTTACAATATATGGTGGATGATCTCACCAGGGATGAGGATTTTGAATATACCAATTTAAGGTATTATTTAGGGAAAGATGTTTTTGAGCAGTTATTTTCGGACTATACAGGTGCCTTGGATCCAGTAATTCCGGAGGAGGACAGGTGGAAGTTTGATCCTATTCCCGTAATTCAACCGGATACCGTGACTTATCCCGACTCCCTGTTATGGGTCAGTTCCCTGGATAAAGCCCCACAGGGTATAGGCTCTAATAATTGGGCGGTCTCCGGCAACATGACAGCTTCAGGAGCTGCCATTCTCGCCAATGATCCCCATCTCAGTTTGAGGT
>PXCO01000397.1 GCA_003565295.1 Cyclobacteriaceae bacterium | reverse complement strand
CAATGTCTTTTCAAGAGCAATTCCTCCATGTTGTGGATAACATCAGTTCTTTGACCGCCATTATTACAGGGAATAGAAAGTCTTTCTACAAGAAGGAGGAGTCCTCGGAATTGGAAAAGGATGCGGTCCTGGAAATACTTGACCGGGCCAATGCCTATGTGCAGGATTTGATCCGTAATGCTTCCGATACTCTTTTAAACGAAGAAATTGAGTTCAGAGGCGTGGCAATGACCAAGGAGAATATTTTTTATCTGCTGCGTGACCATCAGGCCCATCACCGGGCACAATGCTTGGTTTACCTTCGGATGAAGGGTGTGCCGGCTCCCGGCTACGTTGGCTGGTAGAAATCCCGTTAAAAGATTGCCCTTTGGACAACATTTCACTGTTTTTGGGAAATTATTGACTGTATATGCGTGTTATTTTCCTATGAATGTATCCTTTCCACGGTTAATTTGTTTCATTGCCTGGGTTTTTTTTGCGGTCCCGGCAATTTCACAAAGCCTTCCCTTTAAAACCTTGCTAAAAACCACCTATGACAAGGACTTTCCACTGGTTTACCCCGAGCAGAAAGACTTGCTAAAGGATGCGGTGATTTTGGATACCCGGGAACGGGATGAATTTTCCGTTAGCCATCTTGAGTCAGCCCAATGGGTAGGGTACGAAACATTTTCCATGGAGTCGGTGTCAGAAATTTCAAAGGACGAGACCATTGTCGTTTATTGCTCCATTGGGGCCCGAAGTCAGGAAATAGGCCAAAAACTGAAAGCCGAAGGGTACCAAAATGTATATAACTTGTATGGAGGGATTTTTCACTGGGTAAACGAAGGCAATCCGGTCTTTACACCCGATTCCATTCTGACGGACCGGGTGCATACCTACAATAAAATGTGGGGCATGTGGCTAAATAAAGGGGAAAAGGTATACTGATTATTTTCGGTTACCCGATCATCCCGGTTCTAAACTTTCCAGCAAGGTGGGTATCAATTCGGCTACCGTGGGGTGTGGGAATACCCCATCCCGAATCACGGTGTAGGGGAGTCCCCCATACATCAGGTTGAGAATACTGCTGATAATTTCATCTCCTCCTACTCCCAGAACGGTAGCTCCAAGAATTTTCTCCGTTTTCTTATCTACAATTACCCGGATGAAACCATCCGTTTCTCCTTTCTCTTTTGCCCGGGCGATGCGTTTCATATCTCGGTACCCGACCAAAATGTCCAGGTTTTGATCTTTTGCCTCTTTTAGCGTGATTCCGGCGCGACCCAATGGAGGGTCTACAAATAGGCCATAGGTGAGAATACGGTCACTTACTTTTCGGCTTCCCTGTTCAAACAGGTTGGCATTAATGATTTCATAATCGTTGTAGGCAGTATGTGTAAATGCACCCTTCCCGTTGCAATCGCCCAAGGCATAAATTCCGGGAATATTGGTTTCCAGTGTATCGGTTACCCCTATATATCCCCGTTCGTCTGTTTTAATACCTGCGGCCTTAAGTTGAAGCAGGTCTGTATTGGGAGTCCGGCCTACCGCTACCAACACATGCGATCCACGGATTTCGGGAAGCCCCTTTTCGCAGGTTACAGAAACTAGCAACTGGCCGTCTTTTTCTTCCCGTGCACCAATGCAGGTCGCATTTAGCCGAAATTCGACGCCCTCTCGTTCCATCACCTGCTGTATTTCCCTGGAGACATCTTCATCCTCTCTGGAAATGATTCGGTCTGATTTTTCTATGAGGGTCACTTTGCTGCCAAAACGCCTGAACATCTGTCCAAATTCCAGACCAATATAGCTTCCACCGATGATGATTAAATGCTCCGGCAATTGCTCCAGTTCCAATATGCTTTGGTTGGTAAGGTAATTGACTCCTTTCAAATCTTCCGGGATAAAAGGCCTGGCGCCTACATTGATAAAAATTTGTTCAGCCGACAATTCTTCACCATTCACTTCAACGGTATGCGTGTCGGTAAACTTGGCAATGCCTTTGATCAATGTGATGTGCTCGTTTTTTTCAATCCCGGCAGCCATCCCGTCAACCGAATTTTTAATCATTTCATCTTTTCGTTGCTTTACCTGTGACAGGTTCAACTGGGTTCCTTTCGGGATGGATACGCCCAGCGCTTCCCCATTGAGGGCATCAAACATCCTCCGGGCGCTCGCCACATAGGCTTTGGTCGGGGTACATCCCACATTGACGCAGGTCCCCCCCAAATGTTCTTTTTCTATAAAGGCTACTTTCATCCCTTCACCCGCAAGCTTAAAAACCAATGGCGTTCCTGCCTGTCCTGAACCTATTACTATCGCATCAAATTTCATGGTCATATCTTTAAAGTTAAAAATGCTCCATAACAACACTTAAATTACAAACTTTCCATTGAGGAGCCTACAACTATCAGGGATCATTCTTTCGGGAAGTGTCAGTAATCCTCTTCATTTTTTGTCAATTTTTCCAAAGGAAGGTAGGATGTCCCACACTTGGTGTCAACAGCAGGTTCAAAACTTGAAAACCTCTGTCTCCGGGTAAAACGCATACCAGGCAAACCAGAAGTTCATCACGGTCGGGATAATATTTCCTTCGGCGTCCCTGATTTCGGCACTTTGGCTGTCTACATCAAAATTTATGGACAGCTTTTGGCCCTGAAACACATCCTCTATTTCAGGTTCACCGGATTTTGTCAGCTCTGAAAAGGGATAGGCTTTGTGTTTTCCGTTGATTTCCAATCCGTTCTATTGGAGCTTTTATATTGCCCTGGCTTCAATTATTCAACCGCATTTCATAGAGGTTATAAACCGCCTGAATTAATAGGTCTACAGATAGTAGCTGAATAGCCTGAAAAAGTAAAAAATAACAATTCAAAGGTGCTGGTCTGGTTTCGTGAGATTCCCTAAACTTTGTGCCAACTAAAGGCAATCTCTAAGCCTGAGCTGGAGGTATTGGCCAATGGTACAACCGAAATAAACATTATAATTTCGTAGGATAATACCAGCTGCTTCGCTTCACTTTTCGAGTTCACCCTCCCACTTTTTGACAGCATGGAGATAGGCACTGGTTTCTGAATACCCGAGGAGATAAGCAATATCTTGGGTTTTCATTTTATGGCCTTTTGACAAATAGCTTGATAATTCATTTTTAATTTCATTCGTTATTTTACGAAACGATAATCCTTCATCGGTGAGCTTCCGCTGAATGGTTCTGTTACTTAAGGGAAATTGGGTGGCTACCTGATTAAAAGTAGGAAGTTCAGGTTTACACATATTCAATACCATATTTCTGACCTTCATACCGAACGGTTTGTAACCAGCATTTTTTTTATCAAGCATTTGTAAAAATTTTGGAAGTAAAAACTCAATTTCTCTGAGTGCCTTTTTGTTGATTTCTGCATTCAAAACGGTGGCATCATAGGTGAAGCTATACCCTACTCCTCTTATTAATTCTGCATCTAAAAAATTGGCAAGTTCGGTAGTAGTTGACTTTGGTACTTCCAATACTGGAATGAAGTCATTTGATAACATCAACCTAAACTCCCGATATATAAAACAGTAAACAAAATCCAAAACCTGATGGCTCAATTCTATATCTTTAATTATGGTCGTCAATTTCAATATGTATTTCCCCTCAATCTCTTCACTTTCTAAACTAACCAGAGGAAATGTATTCTGTAAGTAATTTTGAAGAATAAAAACCGCTTGTTCGATACTTGAGGAGTTGAATGAAAGTTTTACTATAAATCCCAACGCTTTTATATTCAAATAACAGCCAAAATGAATCCCAAAATTTTTATCACCAGTTGCTTTCAACAAAGCTTCAAGCACGTTTAAATACTCCATTTCAGTAACAGTATTATTTGGGTTGCAAACATCAATATCCTTTTCTTTAAGGTAATCTCTCAACATTTCTTCGGAAACACCTTTGTAAAAAGCATATTCAAACAAGTTGGCGATATAGGGTGCCCGTACCTTCATTTATTCAAACTTGGCGCAAAATATCAATATACACAACTATTTTGCCCCTATTATTGCATCAACAAAATTTAAAACTAGGATGAACAAACTACAAAAAGCCCTTCAACTTAATGCCTGGTTTTCGGGAGTATCTGGCATTATGTTAATTGCATTGAATCAACAAATAGCCAATTTGTTTGAAACTACAAACACCACTGTATTTTGGGTAACAGGTATTGCATTACTTTTTTTTGCAGGTACAATCATTTACGAAATTAAAAATCAACGACCTATTGCTGTTCTTTGGATTATTGCACAAGATTTTATTTGGGTTATTGGCAGTATTGTATTAATTACATTTGACCCATTTGAAATTTCTAAAGAAGGTAATATCACTATTGCGACTATTGCATTTATGGTTTTATTAATGGGGATCAATCAATCTAAGGCTTTGGTGCAAATTGATGATGAAGATAAAAAAAAACACTTTGAATTTGAAAGGGTAATAAAGGCAGGTAAACATTCTGTATGGAAAGTGATTTCAGATGTTGGAAATTATGATAAAGTTGCCCCCAATATTGATGAAGTAAAAATTGTTTCAGGCGAATTCCGTGGAATGGTTCGTAGTTGCAGACAAGGGAATGATACTTGGTCAGAAACCTGAACAATGTGGGTGGAAGAAAAATCATATTCCTTTGAAGTAGACACTTCGGCTGCTGATTATCCATATCCTTTCAAATGCTTAAAAGGAACCTGGGAAGTTCAAGGATTAGATAGCGGCACAACAAAAATCAAAATGTTTTTTGATTTTCAATATAAACGTAACTATCAAAATTGGTTGTTACACCCCTTTATAAAAAGTAAGTTTTCAAAGACTGCAGAAGCCTTACTCGATAATTGGCAAAAAACAATTGAAAAAAGGGATTAAAAATGATGCAACAAATCAGGTGTAAAGTAGATCAAAGGACATCTGGACATCTGTTGTATTCTAAGTTAAAAAATATAGCTGGAAAATTGATCGCGGAATTCCTTAGGGGGAAGTCCCGTTTGTTTTTTAAAAAAACGGTTGAATTGAGAAGGTTCTTCAAATCCCAATTCCCAGCCGATTTCTTTGGATGACTTATCCGTGTAGAGCAGAAGTCGCTTGGCTTCCAAGGCTAATCGGTCATGAATAATTTCAAGGGGGCTTTTTTCCCCTTGCTGTGAAAATATATTTGCAATTGTTTTTGGGGAGCGGTGCATCAAGTCTGCATAATCTACCACCTGCTTGAGCTCTTTGAAGTGCTCTTCCACCAAAACATTGAATTGTCTGATCAATTCCAGTTCTTTTTCGGGCAGTTTCCTATTGACCAATTGCTTTCTTGCAAGCCGCGTTACCCGTATGATAAACCGCTTAAGCAGCAACCGGAGCATTTCCTCCTGATTTTGATCCCGGGTATCAAATTCCTCCATAAGTACACTTGCTAGGGTCCTCAATCTTCCTCCCTCAGCCTCATCCAACACGATGATAGGGGTATAATTGGATCCAAAAAACAGAAGGCCATTACATGAAACCTCAGAATCATAGGTATGTATGCAATAGAAGCCTCTACTGAAGGCAAGCAGAAGTACTTCAGGGTGTACTTGCTCTTTGAAGATTTCTATCTTTTGAAGGTAGGTACAACTTAACAAGGTGTTGGACTCCAGTGTGATCAGTTGCTGATCCACCCTTAACTGCATCGGCGTACCCCCATAATTCCAAAAGAACTTGAGGTGATTTTCCGTTTGTTTTAGTGTGTTTTCAAAATCGATTCCATCTGCCAGATGAAAACTACCCTCAACCGATGCTATTTCGAAGTATTTATGCATGTAAAATGATTAAAATGCCAGACCAACCGTTAGCCCGATTCTAAAATCTTCCAGGTAATTTTCATTCAGATTATGCGCTACATGCACTGGCTGACTTGATTCCGAAGACCAGAGAGCCCAGCCATAACCTAGAAAAGCCGAAAGGGCCAATCTTTTATAATTATACCTATACCCGGTATTCAGCCCAGCGAAAACCGCCTCGTACTGATGCTGAACCATGTCTCCAATGGTGGTCTTTTCATCACCCCAGCGGTATTTTGTGAATAGTCCCGCAAATGGGCCATTCGCGATTTTTTCTTTTGCGAAAAGATAGTAGCGGTACTCCAATGCGAAAGAGTTCACTTGTTGATCCTTTTCATCCGACAATTGATTGAGCCGATGTTCCAGTCCAACCCAAATCCCATTATTGGAAAAGCTGTGTTCATAAGTCAGCACAAGGTTATCGGCAGGCAGGCCCAACACATTGAGGCCAATCCTGTTATTATAAGAAGGGGCATTTTGTGCCATTGAGGGCAAGCCATAAACTAGTTGAAAGGACAACAAAGAATATAGTATGATTCGATTCCTTAGCATGAAGAGGGTGGGTTAGGAGGAAACCTGTTTGCTTTTCATCCGGAATTTGATGGTAGATGGGGCCACTCCAAAGTCAGGGTCAATAAAGTTAGAAAGTCCCTGTTCAAACAAACCTATTTTAATTAAAGCCTGATGGTGAATACTGTGTTCAAGGCAATAGGCCAGTTCTCTTTGGAATGAGGAAGGAATGGTGCGGGCTTTTTCTTTTGCCACCCCATATGCAGCCTTAAGGTAAACCTCCCCGGCAACTTCCCCCGATCCCAGCCAGGCGATTATTTGATCTATAACCTTTTTTGCCTCTTCTGGATCTTTTTCCAGCAGTATCTCCCTTTTCCTTTGGTCGTAGTTCACGGCTCCCCCTTCTGTAAAGGCCTTGGAGAGACAGGTGTAAAATTCAAGAACATGTCTGATATGCTGGCCAATGGATGCACCGGAAAGGTAATTAGAGGGGAATTGGTACTGTTCTTTATTTAGCCTTTCTAATAGGATTGAAATGCTTAGAAGGTTTTCCTGACATTCAATTTGCATGGAATTAAGGGTTAAAGGTTGCTATTAAGCGAGTATTGGCTAATTCATGAATCCCTTTTACAGCTACCTCGGTAATGTTGGGTTTCCAGAACGAACCGCCATCCATTTCTAGATAAATGTGCTCAATTTTCATGGGGCAATTATTTATGGTGCCAAAGACATTATAATTACCGGAATTGTCTTTTTTCAGGGTGAAGACTTTTTTATCATATGATACAAACCTGAATGTAATTTGCTCTTCATTTTGGGAAAGGATTTCAATGCCATATCCAAATTTTTTCTTTATCCAGTTAATTTGCACCAATTCACCTGTTTTTTCTTTATCTAACCATTTTATCTGAATAGGATTTTCTTCCAGAGGAAGTCCTTTTTCGTCTAAATGAAGAAAATACACGATTTGATCTTCATTCAGGCTACGTTCAATGGTGAAAAGTTTTTGCTGGGATTGGGCCAAAACATTCGGCAATAATGCGGCTCCCAAGACCCATAGCAGGATAACTACTCTTCTAATATGACAAATAATATAATTCACATCACAATAGACGGGAAAGCCTAGAAGACCTGACAGAAAAGCCAGGAGAAATTTAGGGTTGCTTTTTCCATTCTTTAAAATGACTCGGCAAAATAGATGTAAAAACCAGAAGAATCCGGTGTAATACTGTAGTCGAAGCGTACATTCGTACGGTCATTTTTACTGACCCTGACCCGAATGCCTGCACCTGCTGCTGGATGCAGCTCGTTAAATATTTCTGTTCGGATGTCCGGGTACACCCTTCCTACCGAACCGAATACTACAAACCCAAACCTCCCGATTACATGTTGCCTAATTTCGGACTGTAATAGCAATAACTGATTATCCCTGAACCTGCCTTGATAGTAACCTCTGTGCAACAATGGCCCCCCAAGCATGGGCAGAACCCGGTAGGGAACTGTGCCCAAAGAAAACTGTGCAACGAACTGGTTAGCCCAGGTGGTATTTTCCCCTATTTTCCAATAGTCTCGGAAATCCAAAAGGGCCAACCCGAAAGTAATGGGCCTTTGGTCTGCGGTTCCCAGGCCGAACATCGGGGTGAACTCCAGATAACTGCCTGTAGAGGGAGATAAAATATGATCCCTTCTATCCCACATAAAGGATGGGCCGAAACTTAGGTAAGAATATCCATTTTCACCGATTTCCTGCCCAACTTCATCAAATAGCACCTCATTTTCAGGAAAATCCGGAACCAGGTGTTGCCCTTGTATGGCTAATCCAAAATAGGTGTCATTTTCTAGCTTTATGTAACTTTTGCTAACGAGTGTTAAAGCTGAAAATTCATAAAGTGCACGGTTTTCTTCCCGGGTATCGTTGCCTAACCCATAAAAATACTCCGGGAACATCCTGTAGTCTAGGCTCCCATTTAAAAAGAACCGATCAACCTTGGTATATATTTGCCAGGGAATGGTCAATAAGTACTGCCTATTTTGCGTGTAAGCAGCAAAGAGCCTAACATTAGATTTTCTCCTGCTGCCTCTTGAGTAATAGCTATAAAAAGCAAAAGCCTCAAAGGCAATACGGGTTTCAGGGGTATAATAGGCCAATGGCAGTGCCTTAAAGACCGTGCTGTCATTTTCGTTTTCCTGTCCAAAGGATTGATGACCAATGGATAGTAACAAAAATAGTGATGTCACTTCAATCAGTTTTCTTGTTTTTATTATTTCTTTCAATAAAAAAACGAAACAAAACCTCGGTCTTTTTCCCATCATGAAGATTAACATAGTCGGATCAAGGCACTTTCCAAACTGATCCCCGGTCCAAATGCCGCAGCATAAACATTCTTTGGCTCAATCTTACTATTATCCAGATTATTCAGTAACCCTTCCAATACAAACAATACCGTGACTGAGGACATATTTCCATATTGGGCTAGTGTTTCCCTGCTGCTGTAGAGTTTGTCTGAAGGGAGGTACAATGCCTCCTCAAAAGCTGTTAGGATATTTTTACCACCCGGATGGATGGCAAACTCATCGATTTCCCCAATATCCTTCTGGAATTGTTGAAAAGTATTTTCCAAAACGGCATTAAGGTTTTTTTTCAATAAAGAAGGTAATTTCCGATCGAGCTTCATTTCAAAACCCAGATTTCCAATATCCCAAGCCATCAATCCTTTGCTTTCCGCAAAGGAAGTATACTGAAAATCCAAGGTTTCAAATCCAGGGATAGGCCCCTCAGCACCCAAAACACAAGCAGCACAGCCGTCAGAAAAAAGGTAGTTAGCAAGGAGGTTATCGTCACTTTTATTATTGCTAAGGTGCAGTGAGCAAATTTCCAATCCCACCAACAGCACTTTGGACTGATTTGAATTTTCTATAATCAGATGGGCCAACCTCAATGCATGAAACGCAGCGTGGCAACCCATATAATTGACTGTGAATTTTTTAAGGAAAGGATTTAACCCAAGACCCTCGTACAATTCAAATTCCAGGCCTGGCGCATATAAACCTGTGCAACTAAAGGTGATCAGGTGGGTGATTTCCTCCTTATCCGTTTGGGATCGTTGTAGGGCCAAACGGCATGCATTATCAGCAATACCATAGGCCAATTCCTTATAGATCTCCATTCTTTTAGCAGTGGTAGGCAATTGCGAAAAAGACCGGTACAATAATGGTTTCTCAGTCTCCTTCAAAAAATCTGGTAGAAAACAGTGCTTTTGCCTCACGGGCCCTGCCCTGATCAATGCTTTCATTTTTTTCACCATCTCCTTTTCACCAATCATTTCACCATATATTTCAGCCATTCTGTCAATGGAAACCGAATGAGTCCCTGGAGTAGTTACTATGGAAAGGATTTTTGCCATAAATTTAGATTAATTTTCCACATAAAGATCCAGGTACACATCGTCGGACATTACCCAACTTTTATCCCCTACACCAAAATCCCTTCGATCCAGCTTTCCTTTTATGGTAAATTGGTATTTACCTCCGGCTTCGGAGACCTCAACCTCCAATTCAATGGGAAGTGTTTTGCCTTTAATGATAAGGTCTCCTTTGACCAGAAGTTGGTTAGACCCTTTGGTGCGCACATTTGTGGACTTGAAGGTTATTTTGGGATACTTTTCTTGATGGAAATATTCCTCTTCCTTGAGGTGGTTATCCCTTTTTTTAATTCCCGTGTTTATGCTGCTTACCTCAATTTCTGCTGAAAACTGACTTTTGGAAGGCTGGCTCTTATCAAAGTCAACCGTGGTAGAGAAGGATTCGAATTGGCCCTCCACATTTATCCCCAGGTTTCTGATGGTAAATTTTAGGTAGGAGTCCTCTTCGAGGGCTTCATTTTTGGCATGGATTTCCATTGGGTCCGGGGTAATAACCCCGAACCATAGAAAAATAATTAAGAATAATTTCATGGTAGTTAAATTTTGATTACGTTAGATAAAAGGATTGGATGAAACGGCCAGAATGATTAACATGGGTTTATACCTGAACCGGTGATTACTTAAATTTTTTAAGCTAATGCTGACTTTCCTTAAAAAAGACATAGGCAATAGCGATAAACCCAATTCCGGTGAGAACTGGTGGGATCATAAAATTCCCTATGCCCATCACAATCATTACAATTGCAAGCAGGACTAATAGAATTACAACTAACTTTTTCATATCATTGAGGGTTTAGGTTTATCTTTATTCAGGGTTGGGATCGTCATTCCTCTTTTGAGTTCATCCCAGGTATTTCGTTGATTTCCGTAGGCAGGTATACCTTGTTTTTTTAGCATGTCGCCCAGATGCATTAAGTTCCAGCTCATAAAGGTGGTGTTGTGGTTGGTGAAATGTTTAAAAGGGTATCCTAAACCAGAAAAGAAAAGCATTGTGTACCTTACATAAAGCGGAATGCTTCTAAAATCCCTTCTATCAGCTCAGGATAATGTTTTATTATCTTAATTGCTGACAGAATAGACGGAGAGGAAGGGTCTTCCTGACAGAAAAATTAATCTTCATTAAGTTTTTTACCTCCTGGCCTTTTTAGTTATTAGGGCATTTGGAGGGGAACCCTTATTATGGTTCCCTTAGGGGAGGGCTCTTTCTATATGCTTGCTTTGGTGCCTATAGGAACAGGTTTCAAACCATGCACAATTTCATATGAAATCGACCATGACGCAAGCGACACACAGAGGAATGATTATAACGGGGAGGGATTCCCCCGAAGCAAGTTCCCCGAATCGAGTTCCCCGAATCGAGTTCCCCGAATCGAGTTCGGGGCAGGCAGGGGCAGGCAGGGGCAGGCTATCCCGAAGATCGGGACAAGTTGTGACCTCTAAAAACACATGAATAAACAGCCTAAACCTATTATTGAAGAAAAGGAGATGAACAGATTTTTTCAATGAGTGGTGTCGCTTTATTTGGTAAAAGAAGCAGCTTGTTCATCATTTTTTCAAGATCCTTGACATGGGGGCAGTTGGCTCTAAACCCATTTATCTCACAGCCTTACTGATTGGCAAATGGGCAGATTGGATATTGACTCACCAAAACCCTATTCCGGAAATCTCAAATTTCCGCACAGTGTGAAGTGAATAGGCTTAGCGTTAAATAGGAAAGGGATTAATTATTTTTTATAGTCAAGAATGAAGTTTGCAAACGAAAACAGGTCTTTCATAATTACATAAAATATTAGAAAATAAAAAAAATAGTTTACTATAATAAAAATTGTTTGATAATGGAATTTATAAATTATAAAATAATAGTAATTGTTACACAATTTTAATATCCAGTCATAGTTGGTACAGGTATTGCGTATTAATTTCCTGAAAACATTTAATTAATGAGATAAACGAGCTCATTTTCAAAACTAAACCAACTATTATTATGAAAAAGTTAATGTATATGATCTTGGTATCTGGTCTGATAGCTTTCACAGCCTGTGAGCCCAATAGAGATCGTGGAGACAGAGATCGTGCCACCGCAGACGATAATGTATTGAATGATCCCAGGGAAGGTACCAGGGGCGCACCGGGTGATACCATGGAAAACCCGAGAAGAGAAAACCCTGCCGTTGGCGAGGAGCTTAGGGAAGGTAATGTTCCCGATGTGGAAGATGGACAAAGGGCACAAGGACATGCCTTGGAAGGCATGCCCTCTCAGTTAAGGGAAAAAATTACTGAGGATATTTCTGAAAATGATCGTAAAGTACTCAATAGCAGGCCAATTACCCATGGAGGGGTAAAGCATTACGAGCTTACCTATCTAGAGCAAGACGGAAATCAAACAAAAGTCACCTACACTGAGCGTGGTGATGAAGTTGATGATATAGAATAATCCTAAAGCTTTTAATAAATTATCTAACCAAAAACCAACTATTATCATGAAAAAGTTAATGTTATCTCTGGCCGTATGCGGAATGATCGTATACACGGCCGTACAGGCAAATGCGATGAATTTGCCAACCAACCCAAGTTCCATCTATCAAGATGATGAGAAAATCGATCCTGAAAACCTTCCGGAGCAAGTGAAAGAATCTATCAAGAAGGATGACAAGATGAAGAAGAGGAAAATCTCTGAGGCCAAGACAGAGCGTAAAGACAACAAGATGGTCTATGTAGTAAAATTTGAGAAAGATGAAAGTGGCGAAGAAATGACCAAAAAATTCGACGCCATGGGAAATGAGGTAAGTAAAGATGAAGACGGCCCTAAGCAACGGAAGCCCGGTCAGCAGCAGAGGCCTGCTCAACAACAGCAGCAGTCACCCCAACAAGGCTCACCTCAACAAGGTACCCCGGGCAACACTCCCCCAAATCTTTAATTAATTGAGGTTAATTGGGTTTATTTTGGGAATGTAAATTCCCGTAAAGCAGCGGTTTATGACCGCTGCTTTTATTTTTTCCACTTACCTTTTTGCTTGAGCTGGTTACGGTTTTTCTTGGATTTTCTCTTCCCCTTCGATAATGGGGTACGTGCTGAAGGTTTCGGTTTTGGCCTTGCCTTTTTCTCATGAAAACCGCCCTTGAAGTTGGGATCCTCTTTTTTCTTTTGATCGTCGATTTCCCTTTCATAGCCTTGCTGCTCCTCAAATGGTGTCTTTGGAACAGCCACCTCCTGCGGAATGCTTTTCAGGGGAACTTGCATACGTATGATTTGCTGGATACGGTCAAAATGGTAAACCTCGGCGGGGTTCACAAAGGATATAGCCTTACCTTTTTTCTGAGCTCTTCCGGTACGGCCAATCCTGTGAACATAATCCTCGTAAATGAGGGGCACATCAAAGTTGATCACATGGCTGACATCCGTGATGTCCAAACCCCTCGCAGCCACATCTGTAGCTACCAGCACGCGTATGTTTCCCTCCTTGAACTCTTCCATGGCATTTATCCTGGTGTTTTGCCCTTTGTTGGCGTGCACCACCCGCACTTCCCCACCACCAGATCTTTCCAGGAACTTATATACATCCTCGGCATTCCTTCTAGATTTGGCGAAAACAATCACTCGCTGCAACTTTTGGTCTTTTAATAGGTGCGCAAGAAGATTTATTTTGGTTTTGAGATTGGGGGTAAGGAAATAAACCTGGCCTACGGTGTCCGCTGTGGTGGCCTGAGGGGCGATTTCCACACGTTCAGGGAATTCAAGGAACTCATGGGATAAGGCTTCTACCTTTTCACTAAAGGTGGCCGAAAAAAGCAGGTTTTGCTTTTTTACGGGAATCACCTCAAGAATAGCCCTAATCTGCGGCAAGAAGCCCATGTCAAGCATTTTATCGGCTTCATCCAAAATCATGGTTTTAATATCCCTGGGATATACCTCCCCTCTTTTATACAAATCCATAAACCTGCCGGGTGTGGCAATAAGCATGTCCACACCTGCTTGTAATTGCTCTATTTGTCCTTTTGGACCCAGTCCGCCATAAAGACTGACTATCCTTAGGTCGGTATACTTGGAAAACTTCACTGCCTCTTCTGTGATTTGCATTACCAACTCCCTGGTAGGTGCCAAAATAAGGGCTCTTGGGTGCTCACCTTGGGCATACCTCAGCTTAAAAAGTAGGGGTAGCAGATAGGCTGCAGTTTTTCCTGTGCCGGTTTGCGCGATGCCCAAGAGGTCATGTCCCGCCAACATGAGAGGAATTGCCCTTTCTTGTATTGGGGTAGGAGATTCGTAGTTAGCTTCCTTTACAGCCTCCAGAATTTGTTTGTTAAGTTTAAAATTTTCAAAAGACTGTGTGCTATCTGACATGTTTTTTTAATTTTATGAGCAAAAGAAAACTAACCAAGCCAATCTGACATGCAGAAAATACTGATTAGAAATGCAAATATAGTGAATGAAGGCAAGATAAGCCGGGGCGATGTTTTTATAGAAGAGGGAATGATTTTCGTGGTAGGGGGAAACTTGTCTGGATACTCTCCGGACTTAGAGATAGATGCATCTGGCAAATACCTTCTACCCGGTCTCATCGATGACCAAGTGCACTTCAGGGAGCCCGGCCTCACACACAAAGCCGATATTTACACTGAAAGCAGAGCCGCAGTGGCCGGTGGGATTACCTCCTATATGGAAATGCCCAATACCGACCCACAATCCATCACCCTTGACCTTTTAGAAGATAAATATAAACTGGCTTCGGAAAAGAGCTTGGCCAACTACTCCTTTTATATGGGGGCCACCAATGATAATATAGATGAATTGTTGGCAGTAAACCCCAATGAGGTTTGTGGGATCAAAGTATTTCAGGGTTCATCCACCGGCAATATGTTGGTGGACAACCCGGAGAGCTTAAAACGAATCTTTCGGGATTGTGAGTTGTTGATTGCCACTCACAGCGAAAATGATGACATTATTAAGGAAAACCTGGAGAAGTACAAGGCGGAATATGGGGAAGACATCCCAATTCAATTTCATCCCAAAATCAGGTCTACTGAGGCCTGTTACGATGCATCAAAAAAGGTGGTGGACCTGGCCAGGATGTATGGGAGTAAACTGCACGTGTTACATATCAGCACTGCCGAAGAGGTTAAGCTTTTCGACAATACCCTTCCTTTGGAAGAAAAGAGGATCACTGCAGAAGCATGTGTGCACCATCTTTGGTTTTCTGAAGAGGATTATGAAAGTAAAGGCACCCTTATTAAATGGAACCCTGCCGTGAAGCAGAAGTCTGACCGAGAGGGGGTGCTTCAAGGGGTCTTGGACAATCATATTGACATCATAGCCACTGACCACGCTCCACATACCAGGGAGGAAAAAGATCAGGTTTACACTAAAGCGCCTTCCGGGGGGCCTTTGGTGCAGCATGCTTTGGTCGCTCTTTTGGAATTATATCATGAAAGAAAGATCAGCCTTGAGGAAATCGTTCAAAAAACCAGCCATAATGTGGCCACCCTATTTGAAATAGAGAAGAGAGGGTATATACGCCCAAGTTACCATGCAGATCTGGTTTTGGTGGACTTGGAGGATCCCTGGGAAGTAGAAAAGGACAATATCTTGTATAAGTGTGGGTGGTCTCCCTTTGAAGGGCAAAGGTTCAGGTCGAAAGTGACCCATACCATTGTCTCCGGACACTTGGTGTACGATAATGGAGCGTTTGACGAACAACGTATGGGCAGCAGGTTGAAATTTACAAGAAAATAAGTGGCACTGTTGCCTTATAAGAAAAAGCATAGTACCTTTGCAATCCATTAGTAAATATCGTTTACGCAATGGATTTAATGGTGATTGTAGCTCAGCAGGTTAGAGCGCTGGTTTGTGGCACCAGAGGTCGCCGGTTCGAATCCGGTCTTTCACCCAATCCCCTTTCATAACCAAGTTTTGAAAGGGTTTTTTTTTGTTCGTTAATAGAATGCAGTGGCATGCTATTTGACATCAGCAATTAAACAAAATTGAAGGACATGTTTACTTTATTTAGTAATTCTAAGAGATTCCCGACCATCAAACATGTGAATATCAGGGATGTACATCTTTACATGATCAAATTCGAAGAATCCATCAAGAATTTTGAAGACTTACAGAAGGAATCTACTAGCGGCAGTTAGAAAATGGAGTTTAAGGAGAACAATATTTTGTTCTCCTTTTTTTTTGTCTAAAAGGCGCACCTTTTTTGGTTGAATATTTTTCTTTACAATGCTTTCGAGTATTTTTATAAAAACCACAAACTTTTAAATCGATGAGCTATATACATTTCGATAAGACTCAACTGATAAACCTTAATTATTCTTTGGAGAAGGAGATCATACGGTCCAACCGTTCAGGCTCCTACACAAGCACCACTATAATTGGGTGCAATACTCGAAAATACCATGGCTTATTGGTCACCCCTCAACCCCAAATTGATTCACAGCTGCATGTGATGCTTTCTAATGTACACGAAACCATCGTGCAAAAAGGGGCAAGCTTTAATTTGGGTATCAACAAGTACCCTGGAAATTATTCGCCAAGGGGGCACAAATACATTGAGGACTTTGACTCCGAACACATCCCAAAACTTACCTATAGAGTAGGGGGGGTGGTGCTGGAAAAGGAAATCATTCTGGACACTCATGTGGACAGGGTAAAGGTAAAATACACCTTAGTGGACGTTTATGTGCCCACCAAGATCCGAATAAGCCCGTTTTTGGCATTTAGAAGCTATCATTCCCTATCCAAAGCCAACGATCGGATAAACAAAGAAGCTGTTCCCATTGATCAGGGTATGCAATTTAAACTCTACGATGAGTATTATCCCCTATCTATTCAACTATCCAAATCCAATGAGTTCCACCCCTCCCCGGATTGGTATTATAATATAGAGTATATACGTGAGTATGAAAGAGGGTATGATTACCAGGAGGATCTTTTCGTCCCCGGCTATTTTGAGTTTGAAATGGAAAAGGGGGAATCGGTGATTTTGTCGGCAGGGCTTGAGGAAGCCGAACCCGAAAAGTTGATGGAATCCTTTGACAAAGAAATTGCCAGAAGGATTCCCAGGGACAATTTCGAGAACTGCTTGAAAAATTCCGCAGGCCAATTCATTAGCCGAAGGGGTGGAGAGGCCAGGATGATTGCAGGATACCCCTGGTTTGGTTGGTGGGGAAGGGATACCTTCATTGCCCTACCGGGCTTAACCCTGACGATCGGGGACAACAAGTCCTTCCTAGAAGTGATGGATACCATGTCCAAGGATCTTATAGGTGGGCTTTTCCCTAATGTGGGAAGCGGCGTGATGACCAACATGAACTCTATAGATGCCCCTCTTTGGTATTTTTGGTCGGTACAACAATACTTGCTTTTCACTGAAGATAAAAAGACAGTGGAAGAAAGGTATTTGGGCAAACTAAAAGGGATCATAGACGATTTTGTAAAAGGAACGGAGTTCAATATTCACGTGCAGGAAAATGGGCTACTCTATGGGGGGGAGGAAGGAGTGGCACTTACCTGGATGGATGCAGTCACAGAGGAAGGGCCTGTCACCCAACGTAAGGGATGTCCGGTAGAAATCAATGCCCTATGGTATAATGCACTGCGCTTTTATCACCAACTCACCGGCGACAAAGAGGTAAGGGAATTGGCCGATAAGGTAGAATCCTCCTTCGTCAAATTGTTTTGGGATGAGAAAAAGGGGTATTTGGCCGATGTGGTAGATGGAGATCAAAAGGATTGGTCCATAAGGCCAAATATGGTATTCAGCACCTCTTTACCATTTAGCCCTTTGACCGACGACCAAAAAGTAAGGGTGCTTGACATGGTGAAAAGCCACCTATTAACCACTAGGGGCTTAAGGACCCTGGCTCCTGATGACCCCAGGTACAAGGGGTATTATATGGGCAATCAGTATGAAAGGGATAATGCCTATCACCAAGGCACAGTTTGGCCTTGGTTGATGGGGCATTTTGCCGAAGGTTACCTGAAGCTTCACGGCAAGTCGGGTAAAAAGTTTGTGGAGAACATGATCAGCAATTTTGATGGAGTAATGACCCAATATGGGGTGGGGACTGTTGCTGAGATTTATGATGGTGAACCCCCACATAGGCCGAAAGGTGCCATCTCACAGGCTTGGAGTGTTGGTGAACTATTAAGGATGAAATATTTAGTTAGCAAATTTTAAACTGGTTTTTCATGAAAGTATTAATGTTTGGTTGGGAGTTCCCACCCCACATCTCCGGTGGTCTAGGTACAGCCTGTTACGGATTGGTAAAAGGCATGGCCCACCATAACCAGGAGCTGATTTTTGTTGTCCCAAAGCTCTGGGGTGATGAGGACCCCCTGGCGGAATTCGTGAATGCCAGTGATGTGGAAATTGACTACAGGGAAAGAAGATTTCGGGAAATATGGAAAAACCTTACCTATCTGGAGGTGAGCTCGTTTCTTATTCCCTATTTGGATCCCGAGGAATACCGCAAATATACCCAGCGCCTTAAAAGTGACCAGGAAAGTCTTGACGAAAGCGTGTTATCCAATAAATTTAGTTTTAGCGGGAAATACGGAAAAGACCTCATCATGGAAGTGTCTCGTTATGCATTGGTGGCAGGCCAGATTGCCAAAAATAAAGCCCATGACCTGATCCATGCGCACGATTGGTTATCATTTCCCGCAGGAATTGCAGCCAAGAGCATCAGTGGGAAGCCCTTGATCGCTCACGTACATGCCACGGAATTTGACAGGTCCGGACAAACCGTGAACCAACAAGTATATGATATAGAAAAGGCCGGCATGGAAGCCGCAGACAAGATTATCGCTGTCAGTCAACTCACGAAAAACACCATCGTGAGCAAGTATGGCATTCCTGCCGAAAAGGTCGTTGTGGTCCACAATGCGGTTCTGGACACAAGCATCATAAAAAGTAAGGAAGAGAAAAAAGTACCTGAAAAAATAGTGACCTTCCTGGGAAGGATCACCTTTCAGAAGGGGCCTGAATATTTTGTGGAAGCTGCCGCCAAGGTATTGGGAAAGGATGAGAATGTGAGGTTCGTAATGGCTGGTTCGGGTGACCTGCTGAATAGAATGGTGCAGCGGGTGGCCGAATTGAGGATTGGCACTAAATTTCACTTTACGGGATTTTTAAAAGGAAACGATGTGGACAAGATGTTTGCCTTAAGTGACGTGTACGTCATGCCATCTGTATCAGAACCCTTTGGTATATCACCCCTTGAAGCAGTAAGGCATAATACCCCTGTGATCATTTCCAAGCAGTCTGGGGTGGCTGAAGTCCTTCAAAATGCCGTGAAGATTGATTTCTGGGATATCGACGCAATGGCAGATGCCATCTTTGCCTTGCTCCACTATGATGGCATTTCGAAAATGTTCAAAGAAATGGGAAGGGAAGAATTGAAGCGGTTAAAGTGGGAGCATGTGGCGGAAAGAGTAATCATAATTTATAAGGAAACCATTAAAAAATAACTTATGCGGACCATTTGTTTTTATTTTCAGGTACATCAGCCTTTCAGGTTAAAGCCTTATCGTTTTTTTGAAATTGGGGATGATCATTATTATTGGGACGACTTCTCCAATAACAGTATCATTAAAAAGGTGGCGGAAAAATGCTACCTCCCCATGAACAAGCTTTTGTTGGAACTCATAGAAAAACATCAGGGCAGGTTCAAGGTGTGTTTTTCTCTGTCAGGAACCCTCCTGGAGCAGTTAGAAATCTATGCCCCTGAGGTCTTGCAAAGTTTCCAGCGCCTGGTGGACACCGGAAAGGTAGAACTGCTTAACGAAACCTATGCACACTCCCTGTGTTCCCTTAAAAGCAAATCCGAATTTGAAAGCATGGTGAGGAAACACCAAGAAAAAATAAAGGAAGTATTTAATGGTTACTCCCCTAAAGTTTTTAGAAATACCGAGTTGATTTATTCCGATACCATTGGGAAAATGGTTTATGAGATGGGTTTCCAAGGAATTCTTACAGAAGGTGCCAAGCATATACTGGGTTGGAAGAGCCCCAATTACCTTTATGCCAATGCCCATGAACCCGCTTTAAAGGTATTGCTCAAAAATTTCCGTTTGAGTGATGATATTGCCTTTCGGTTTGGAGAGAAAAAATGGTCAGATTATCCCTTGACCACCGATAAATTTGTGAGTTGGATCAATCAGATCCCAAGTGAAGACGAGGTTGTGAACCTGTTTATGGATTACGAAACCTTTGGGGAGCACCAATGGGCTGAAACCGGGATCTTTGAATTCATGAGGCACCTTCCGGAGGCCATTTTCAATAGGACTAATTTTGACTTCAGCACTCCTTCTGAAGTGATTCTGGGAGGTTCACCTGTAGGGACTATCAATGTTCCTACGCCCATTTCCTGGGCGGATGAAGAAAGAGATCTGACTGCATGGCTGGGCAACGACCTTCAGGATGAAGCCTTCGACAAGCTTTATGAGTTGGAGAACAAGGTGAAAAATTCCAAGGATCCGGAAATACATCGGGACTGGAACTACCTGCAAACGAGTGACCATTTTTATTACATGTGCACTAAGTTTTTTTCTGACGGGGATATACATGCCTATTTTAGCCCTTATGAGAGTCCCTATGAAGCTTTCATTAATTATATGAATGTGCTAAGTGATTTTATTTTGAGATTAAAGAAGGAGGAAAAAGAAAGTGTAAATGTGTAAGAGATGAAGATGTCAAGCTTTAGCCAAATCATCTATCCTTGAACCTCTAACCGCGATGGATATAAATTTGGCTAAAGCAGGAAGCATTTTGCATTTTTATTGGGTAGGAATGGGCTAAAGCCGCATTCCTATTGAGTTTTCGGCCATTTTCCTGCATTGCCCAGGAATAGTTTTTCCTCAATTTGTCCGCTGATTATTTTTTTCAAGCGGTCATATCCCTATAGCTACCGGGAAGAATCTTCGCATGTTTTGATCATGCCTTCGTTGGGCGAAAGCGTCACACTTGATTCCATCTAGTTTAGCCCATACCACTTGGCCAACCATTGGTAAGATATGCCAGCGAAAAGTCCTATGATAATAATCAGTGGAGAAGGCACTTTGCTGAAACGCAGCAAGGCATAGGTGATAATGATGGCTGAGATGTTGAAAAAATTGCTTTCCAAGGGCTCAAACAGCAAGTAGGCAGCAGCCATTAACATGCCACAGCTCACTGCATTGATTCCTTCCAAAGCCGCTCTTACCGGCCTGTATTTCTTAAGGCCGTCCCAAAAGCGGATCACAAAGAATATCAGAAAGGTTCCAGGTAGAAATATCCCTGCGGCAGCCACAAGTCCCCCGACAATAAACCCTGTCATGCCCCAATCCCGCATGGATAAGGCCCCTATATATGAACTAATACTGAAGGTGGGCCCGGGAATACTCTGTTGGATGGCATACCCGGTGAGAAACTCTTCTGAAGAAAGATAGGCCTTAAACTCTACAAATTCCGTATAGAGATAGGGAATGAGTACTTGGCCTCCCCCAAAAATCAAACTACCGTTCCGGTAAAAATTTTCAAAAAGCCGGATGGGAAGCGCCCTCGTGTAATGGCCCAGTACTGCTGCCCCCACTAGCACACCTGCCCAAAGCACAAAGTTGCCCCATTGTATGCGTATGCCCACCTCCTCTTCCACTTTGGGTTGCTTATGATAGTTGTGGGTGGTAATAAGTCCTCCTACAATCAGCATAATCGGAAAAATGAATGGGGAATTGTAAAAGAAAGCCACGAATGCTGCTATCATCATTAAGACGGCAGCCTCCATGGTTTTGATCATTTTTCCAATAGTAATTTGGGCGGCAAAGAGTAAATACCCTATGGCCATGGGTTGAATGAACTTTGAAAAACTCAGTGCCCCAGGTGTATTTGCCTGCAAATAATCAATCAGCACCGCAGTGGTGATCATCAGTATGGTGGCAGGCATGACCCAAACAACAAGGGAAAGATAGGCCAATAAGGGCCCTCCAATCCTATAACCTATTGCCGAAATGGTCTGGGTGGAGGTAGGTCCCGGTAGGACCAGACACAGAGCGTTAAGCTCCAAAAGGTCTTTTTCGTTGATGTAGCCTCGGCGATTTACCATCATATCTATCACGATGGCCAAAAACACCTGAGGGCCGCCAAAGGCTGTCAAGGATAATAGAAGTACATCCCTGAGATACAGGTAATATCTTACCCTTTTTACGGTCATAGCATTGGGTTAGTCCCCTACACAGTAGCGGATTTGGCTTATGTTCTCAGGCCTAGTTCCCTAAGCCTCTCTTCCAGGAATTCTCCTGCGGTAATATCTTCAAAGTGTTTAGGGTTTTCTTCGTCAATACAGTTTTCCAGACAACTCAAGTTCATACCAGACCTGGGGTGCATGAAGAAGGGGATCGAGTAACGGCTATTGTTCATCAGGTCTCTAGGTGGGTTTACCACCCTGTGTATGGTGGATTTAAGCTTTTTGTTAGTCAATCTTTCCAGCATGTCTCCGACATTCACCACCAATTGATCGGGAAGTGCGGTTATGGGAATCCACTTTCCATCCCTTCGTAATACCTGAAGACCATCTGCACTTGCCCCCATTAGCAGGGTGATCAAATTGATATCCCCATGCTCCGCGGCTCTCACTGCATCTTCAGGCACTGCCTCAGGGTTTTCTATGGGAAAATAATGAATAGGCCTTAATATGGAGTTGCCGTTTTTTACCTTATCCTCAAAATAGTGCTCTTTTAGGCCAAGGTACAATGCGATGGCCCTGAGCATATCTTTTCCTGACTGCTCTATGGTTTTGAATACCTCCAATGCCACTGGCTTGAAATCCGGCACTTCTTTTGGCCAAACATTGGGAGGATAGCTTTCTTTTACCGTGTCATCCGATGATATACTATCTAAATCCTGACCCACATGATAAAACTCCTTAAGATCTCCGGTATTCCTTCCTTTGGCATGTTCCTTTCCTTTTCCCGTATAACCCCTTTGAAAGCCAATTTTTGGCCTTTCATATTTGGATTTCATTTCGTCATTTAGACTAAAAAACTCCTTGATCACCTCATACAATTGATCCTGTAATGCCTGACTTAACCCATGGTTCTTAATGGCCACAAACCCGATGTTTTGATAGGCTTCTCCCAAAGCTTGCACAAAGGCTGCTTTTTTTCCAGGGTCTCCATGTTTAAAATCTGCCAGGTCCAGAGAAGGAATCTCCTGATATAAAATTTCGTTCATTTCCTCATTTATTTGTGCTGCAATGTAAATTTTTTTACCCTAATTTTGAAATAACTTTCACGCAGTTCCCTAAACTTATCAGCCATGCGCCACATCTTATTGCTACTCCTTACCGCTACTGTTCTCTATTCCTGTGGCAAAGATTCTGATAAAACGGAGGAAATTCTACCCGGGGAAAAACAAGATGTTCCCGTGGATCAGCCCAAAGAAAGATTGTCCTTTCAATTATTGGAAACCGCATCTTTCCCTGATGCTAGTATTGAGCTCTATAGGCCCCTGGGAAACGAGCAATTTGAGCCGGGGAAAGTGCCTTTTGAATTTAATGTCAAAAATTACCCATTTGGCAGAAACAGGCCCTTGATGTTGGCCATCAATGGGGCTAATCCTGTTTCGCAGGAACAGGCGATATTTTCCAAGGAGTTTAATACCGGAACCTACAGGGTGGTGGCCTTCTTGACGGATGAAGAGGGCCATGTGCTAAAGGAATACGGGAATCATGTGGACCGTGATTTCCTAGTGGGCAATTCCAGGCCCTTTCCTGCAGCGGATGAACCCTATTTGATGGTCAACCTCCCAAGGGATGGGGATGAACTGGAAGTTGATGAGACCCTAAAGATTGATTTTTTGTTGGTAGGGGGAGATATGGAGGCGGATAAGCTTGAAGTGCTCATTGAGGTGGGGGATTTTACCTATAAAACCCAAAAAATGGAAACCCTACAGCTGGATGGGCTGCCCAAAGGGGAACATGCCGTATACGTACACCTTTTAAGCAGGCAGGGCAAGGTTTTTGATTCTATCTTTTCTTCGGTTAGGAGAAACATTACCATTAAATAAGTCATCATCCTATTAACCAAATAAGGGAAACCCAGGTTTTAAGACTCTAAACCCTTCTATACGTTAAAATTATGCTTGAATTTTTAAAAACTCTTGCCGCCAATAACCATAAGGACTGGATGGATGCTAATAGGGATTGGTACTTGGAATGCAGGGGCTTTTTCTTGAAGGAGGTAGAGGAGCTGTTGAGAGGGCTATCTACACTAGATTCCGACTATGGTGCTCTCAGTCCCAAGGATTGTGTGTTTAGGCAAAATCGTGATATTCGTTTCAGTAAGGATAAGCGTCCTTACAAGGAAAACTTTGCTGCCTATTTTTCCCCAGAAGGCAAAAAATCGGCAGGCCCCGGGTTTTACGTGCACATTCAGCCGGAGGGAAGTTTTTTTGCAGGAGGGGTATGGATGCCGCCTGCGGAGGAATTAAAGAAAATTCGTCAGGAAATTGATTATGCCGGTAAGGAACTCATGGAGATTTTAAAGGAACCTACCTTTGAAGGGTATTTTGGAAGTTTAGAAGGAGAACAACTAAAAACCAGTCCCAGAGGATATGAGCCAAACCATCTTTATATTGAGCTATTGAACTACAAAAGCTTTATAGTGACCAAGCCGCTGGGAGAAGATGTGGTAAAGTCCGGTCAGTATAAGGAAATCGCTTTGGAAGGTTTTTCAAAGATGCAGCCCTTTTTAGGATTTCTGAAAAGAGCCCTGGTGGACGCTGAAGGAGGTGGAGACCTTTTATAGTCTTCAAAAAAACCCACCCCGACACACGAAAAAGTAACGCTTGTGGCCGGGATGGGAGCCTGAAAACACACTACCAGAATCCTTACCTATGGACACTCCCCCTCCGTCCAGCTTGTAAGCCCTGCATTAGTGGCTGCACAGGCATTCCCATAGGTTTTCCCATCACACCCGCATACTGGTCTGTAATCCATGGTACATGCGGCTTCGGGATTGATCTTTTCCGGGTCTATGCATCCGTCTAAGACCACTTCCCTTGGACTGTGATCCTCTGCGCAGGTAAAGGACATCAAGACAATTAGGTAGGCAAACACGTATCTTTTCATAGCCATAGCTTTCTGTTCTTATACCTTGACGAAGGAGGTTGGAGAAATGCTACAACTTAGGGTGATTTTTTTAAAAAAATTTTGCAAAAAAAAACCGGAAAAAGTTTTTCCGGTTAATTGCTTTTGGTTTAATAATACCTTCCTATCATGGGGTGATCCACTATGGTACGGCGCAATGCCATAGGTTCTATGGTTCCCGGGATCTTGTGATGGACTTTGCCCCCGGGTTCGATCAGAAGCGTCAAGGGAAGACTGCCGTCCCATTCATTGCCCACAATTTCAATTGAGGCATATTTGTCCTCACTGTTCACCAAATAATTGGGGGTTGCGCTGTTTTTCCCTTTCAAGAATTTAAGCACTTTATCTTCTGCATCGGGACTGTCCAGACTCACAGATACAAATTCAAAATCTCTTCCACTGTACATTCTGTGCAATTCCACAAATTCCGGATATTCCACAATACAAGGGCCACACCAAGTTGCCCAGAAATTGACCAGCCTTAAATTTTCAGTGTCATTTGCCATTAATTCCTCCAGCTCGCTTAGTTCTATTTTTTCGAGAGTCACTTCTTTTTCCTTCCACTCAGCATTTACCTTATTTGTAAATTCATTTTTCCAGGCCCATTTTACGGAGCATCCAAAGGCCGGTGTGGTGGCCCTTTCCTCCGCCAATGCTTCACCTTTGAGCGTTTGCTCTATGGCATGGATCAAATCCTCAGCCTGTCCTGTTCCGGGTTTTTCTGATGCATCAATCCTGCCCTGATAGATAAGTTTTCTGTCTTTGTCAAACACAAATACATGAGGGGTGGCCGTGGGGCCGTAAGCAGTGGAATAGTGGTGCTCGTCACCGTCATACAGGTAGGGGTAATTATACTCCTTATCTTTGGCGCGAATTTTCATGGCCTCAAAGTCATCGTTGAGGTCTGAATAGCCCAATTCTTCAGGCAAAACCGCGATGGGGCTATTAGGAGAGATGGCAACAAAATCTACTCCTTTACCTTTGTAGGTTTCCACTACGTCATGAAACCTGTCCTCATATGCCTGCGCTGTGGGGCAATGATTGCAAGTGAAATTAATCACCAATACATCAGCATCAAAATCTTCCAGAGAGTGATAATTTCCATCTATGCCTGGAAGGTTAAAAGGGGGGGCTTTCTCACCGATTTTAAGTGTTTCCGTGGGTTTTTCGTCCACCACTTTGGGGTTAGGTTTAAAACCGCTTTCGGCGTTTTTATCCCTTTCGCCACTTTTTTCCGTCTGAGGGCCACATGCCAACAGAAATAGAAAAGCAATCAAGGGAGAAAGTAATGGAAGCTGTCTTAGTGATTTGAGTATCATCTTCATAGGTTTTTCGGTTCAATAACAAATTTAGCAAAAATCTTATTTTGGTGTGCACCATTTATCAGAAAGCTTCTTCTACCCCAAACCTTTTGACAGAAAAAAAGATGCGTTCCTGCTCGGTGAATTCCTTATAGGGGTTTGTCCTGATGTAAACAAGCTTGCCATCATCGTCACAGATGTGCAATAACTGATGATCGCCATAATACACCTGTTTGACCAATCTCCCGCTCATGGGTTGATTTGGGTTTTTTTTCGCTTGTGCTTGTTCAGGCCTGAATAATAACCTCACCTTTCCCGAGAAGTACTTAGATCTTTCATCTGGGATAAAACCAAAGTTGGAATAAAAGCCATCATTTGTGGGTGTTGCAAGTATTTCATTTCTTCTTCCAAAAAAATTGGCCACATAACCGTTGGAGGGGCTTTCGTACAGGTTTTTGGGCGTGTCAATTTGCTGCAGATACCCTTTGTGCAAAATAGCAATCCTATCGGAGGTGGACAGGGCATCCCTGGTGTCGTGGGTTACAAATATGGCTGTGACACCCGTGGTTTTAATGATTTGCCTCACTTCCTCCCTCACCTGGTCTTTAAGCATGGCATCCAGGTTGCTGAAAGGTTCATCCATCAGGAGAATGGAGGGGTTGGGTGCTATGGCCCTGGCCAAAGCTACCCGTTGTTGCTGTCCACCGGATAGTTGATGAGGGTATTTTTGGAAGTTTTCATTCAACCCCACAAGGTGAAGGGTTTCTTTGGCTTTTTTCTCCGGTTGGTTTACCTTTCCCTTGAGTCCAAATTTCACATTGTCTAGGATACTGAGATGGGGGAATAAGGCATAATCCTGAAAAACCATGCCTACGTTTCGTTTGTTGGCAGGTACCGACTTTTTACCTTCCACCACGGTTTGGCCACCAAGCTTGATATAGCCCGCATCGGGGTGTTCCAGCCCAGCGATAAGCCGTAAAAGAGTGGTTTTACCTGATCCACTTTCCCCTACCAATGACAGAATTTCTCCTTGGCGGACTTCGAAGGATACGTCTTTTACTGCGTAATGCTCAGATTCGGAATATTTTTTATCTATGCAATGAAGAGCTAATATCGTCATTCAGAATTACCCACTTTTCCTAACAATCCCCGCTTACGGATCAACCTGTTCAGGAAAATAATTGGAATGATCCCTGTTAAGATAATGATCAGCGAGGCATTCGCCGATTCAGCTATCATTTCATTGGTGGCCATATCAAATGCTTTTGTGGCCAAGGTTTGATAGTTGAACGGACGAAGGATCAAAGTTAAGGGTAATTCTTTTAAAACATCCACAAATACGAGCAATATACCGCTCAAAACACTTGTTTTTACCAAAGGGAGGTCCACCTTGGACAAGGTTTTGCAGGTTCCCCTACCCAGAAGTCTACTGGCCTCATTTACGTGAATCCCGATTTTCTGAAAGCCAGCCTCTATTGGATTATACCCCACTGCCATAAAACGAACCACATAAGCAAAAACCAAGGCGATTAAAGTGCCGGATAAAATCAAACTACCAGTGCCTACCGGCAAACTTGCAATGATCCAATGGTCTAGACTTAACAACGGAATCATGATTCCTACAGCAATTACAGCACCCGGTACTGCATATCCCAGTGTGGAAACTTTGGTGACATTTTTCAGCCACTTGAAAGGGCTTAATCGAAGACTATACAACAAAATCACCGACAATAAAGCAATGATTAATCCTACCCCTGCTGCTAATCCAAAACTTCTTCCAACCAAAACAAAAAATTGATGATCTATGACTTTTTCCCATGTCAGCCACACCCATTGGAAAATCTGCATTAATGGAACAAAAAAACTGACCATAAACAGGGTTGTACAAATCAGGGTCAAGGTCCATCGCTTACCCAAACTGGGTTTAATTCTCACTAATGGCTTTGTCATGGAGTTATTAGCGGAAAAACGGCGATGTCCTCTTTGAAGGCCTTCGAGATATAAAACCACAAAAACGATTACCATAAGGATTGCCGCTAAATAGATTGCAGTGGCAGCATCGCCCATGGAAAACCAGGCTCTAAATATCCCCGTGGTAAAGGTGTTGACACCAAAATATTTTACCGTTCCATAATCATTCAATACTTCCATGGAGGCCAATGCAATACCCCCTACTATGGCCGGTCTTGCCATGGGCAAAGCCACCCTGAAAAAGGTACTCCAATTGTTTTTACCCAACAATGAAGAGGCTTCTTGCAAGGTTTTTGACTGTTGCAAAAAGGAAGCTCTAGCCAGTAAAAAGACATAAGGAAACAAGGTAATGGACAGGATAAAAATGGCACCTGGCATATTCATGATATCCAATAGGGAACCTTTTATCTGTATCCCGAAGCTGTTTCTCAAAAAAGACTGTATAGGCCCGGCATAATCCAGCAACCCTACGTAAGTGTAGGCCATGATGTAACCCGGAAAGCCAAGGGGAAGGATGAGCAACCATTCAAAATATCTCCTGCCCGGAAACTGATAATTGGTGACTATCCAAGCGGAACTCACTCCCAGCAAGAAAGTGAAAAATGAAACACCTGCAAGTATGAAAAGCGTATTTTTAAAATAGCCAAAGAGCAAGTTCTCCGCCAGATGCTCCCAGCTAGTTCCGGGAGTTTCAAAGAGTTTTAAGAAAATCGTAAGCAAGGGGGTGGCTACCAAAATCAATATGAGAATGGTTCCTATCATCCAGTGGTTCCACCAATAATATTGTTGCTTAGTGAGTTGCAAGATTCTTACTTTAATGTAAAACCCTAATTTTAACTTTCATTATTTCCAACCTACCCGGTCAAACAGGATTACTGCATCCCGGTTGTTTTCTCCCAACAGGGAAAGATTGATACGGTCAGCCTTGAAATCACCCCAGGATTGTAAAAGGGCAGACCATGAGACTTTTTCATTAACAGGGTATTCATAATTGGTTTCTGACAAGAAGGATTGTGCCTCTTCACCCGAAAGAAATTCCAAAAATCTAATGGCATTTTCTTTATTGGGAGAATATTTTGTCACCCCCGCACCGGAAATATTGATATGGGTGCCGCGTCCATTTTGATTGGGAAAAAACAGGGCAACCTGCTCTGCCGCTTTCACCTCTTCTGCATTACTATCATTAAGCATAATGCCTATGTAATAAGAATTTACTATTGCAATATCCCCTTCTCCGGCTGCCACAGCTTTTACCTGATCTCTGTCACTACCTTTTGGGTTTCTAGCCATATTAGAAAGTAAGCCTGATGCCCATTTCTGTGCCTCCTCTTTGCCGTTGGCTACGATAATGGAGGCCAAAAGAGATTGGTTGTAGATGTTTTCTGATGAGCGGGTCAAAATTCTACCTTTCCATTTCTCTTCAGTGAGGGATTCATAAGCATCCAACTCTTCCGGGTTGACTCTTTCTTTATGATAGGCCAATATCCTGGCTCTGTAAGTCAATCCAAACCAATGTCCCTCAGGTTCTCTGAGATGGACGGGCACATTTTGTTCCAGTACACTTGAGCTTATCGGCTGAAGGAGGTTTTTTTCTTGAGCCCGGTGAAGTCTTCCTGCATCAACAGTGATCAATACATCTGCAGGGGAACCCTGCCCTTCCAGTTCCAACTTTTGTATCAGTTCATCAGCTGAAGCGTTTACCACGTTTACCTTGATACCGGTCTGTTCAGTGAAATTATTGAACAATTTTTGATCGGCCTCATAATGCCTATGGGTGTAAATGTTAACCACTTCCGAACCACCGTCTCCACAGGAGGAAACGCTCATTGATAAGCCGATGATTATTCCTGTTAAACTGAGAAAGCTTTTCAAGTCCATAATTTAATCCTCTTTCAAACCTTATGGAGCAAAATTAAGTATTATTTAAATCAAATCTAAATAAAAAGAAAAAGATTTTTATCTTTGTCTTTGATTTTCTAGGGAAGAATAAGGGATAGCAGCTAACCATGACCATTCAGCAGTTGGAATATATCATTGCCGTGGATAAGCACCGCCACTTCGGGCATGCAGCAGAAGCCTGTTATGTGACTCAGCCTACGCTGAGTGCGCAGGTAAGCAAATTAGAAAAGGAACTGGATGTGGTTATTTTTGATCGGAGTAAAATGCCGGTGATCCCCACGGAAATTGGCACTATGCTCATCGCCCAGGCCAAAAGGGTGGTAGCCGAAAGTAAGGCCATTTACGAAACCGTTTCCCATCTAAAAGGTGAAGTTGGCGGAATTTTGAAGCTGGGAATAATCCCTACCCTGGCACCCTACCTCCTCCCCTTGTTCATCCGCAATTTCATTCAAAAATACCCAAGTGTAAAGCTACAGGTGGATGAGATGGTGACAGAGGACGTTTTGAGGAAGCTAAAAAACGATGAGTTGGACCTGGGGATAGTGGTTACACCATTGGAAGAGCCTGGAATTCTGGAAAAACCCGTTTTTTATGAAAAGTTTTATGCCTATCTATCTAAACACCACACCCTATTGAGTAAAAGTGAAGTTAAGGTAGAAGAAATCATAAATGAGGATTTATGGGTATTGCAGCAGGGACATTGCTTTAGAGACCAAGTCTTATCCTTATGCGACCAGAACAAGTTTGACAGGATTAACTTTCATTATGAAAGTGGATCATTAGAGGGGTTGAAGAATCTGGTGAATAGATACCAGGGAGTTACCCTATTGCCTGAACTGGCAGCAAATGAACTCAATGAGGAAGAAAAGGGCAGGATCCGGCCTTTCCATGGAAAACCTCCTACCCGGGAGGTCAGTTTGGTGCTAACGAGGGGGTTTTTAAAAAAGAGGCTTGTAGAGCTTTTGTTTATCGAAATCACACAGGCAATTCCTAAAGAAATGACCTCAAAGGAACACGGTGTGGTAGTAAAGTTCAAGTAAAAGGGAATTCTGGGTAAAATGCCTTAATTTTGGGCCAAACAAAAAACAGCCCATGAGTTCAGTGAGAAATTTTATTGCCTCCAATAAAGATCGTTTTTTGGAAGAGTTAATGGATTTATTGAGGATCCCTTCTGTGAGCGCAGACCCTGCCTTCAAACAGGATGTGCATAGAGCCGCGGATTTCGTGAAATCCCAATTGGAAAAATCCGGGGTGGATAAGGCAGAGATCTGTTCCACAGAAGGGTACCCCATTGTTTATGCAGAAAAAATTATCGATGAGGACGCTCCAACGGTCTTGATTTACGGGCATTATGACGTTCAACCTGCAGACCCCTATGAGCTCTGGGATTCCCCTCCCTTTGAACCCGTTATTAAAAATACCAATATCCATCCGGAGGGAGCCATTTTTGCCAGGGGCTCTGCCGATGACAAAGGGCAATTTTATATGCATATCAAGGCCTTGGAAACCTTGACCTCCCTTAATCAACTTTCCTGCAATGTTAAATTCATGATAGAGGGAGAGGAGGAAGTAGGATCTGAGAACCTGGATAGATTTGTACGTGCAAATAAAGATAAGTTGAAGGCGGACGTGGTGCTGATCTCAGATACCAGCATGATCTCACTGGAGCACCCATCCGTAACAGTTGGGCTAAGGGGTCTCACGTATTTGCAAGTGGAGGTCACAGGCCCCAACAGGGATTTGCACAGTGGCACTTATGGGGGAGCGGTGGCCAACCCAATAAACATACTATGTAAAATGATTGCCTCTCTGCAAGACGCAGATAATCGAATCACCATCCCTGGTTTTTATGATAAGGTGGAAGCCTATGATCAATCCTACAGAGATGAACTGAACAAAGCCCCCTTCGATGAATCGGACTACCGTAAAAAGCTGGACATTAAATCCACCTGGGGAGAGAAAGGTTACACGACCATAGAAAGAGTAGGGATACGCCCCACTTTAGATGTAAATGGCATATGGGGTGGCTATATTGGGGAAGGTGCCAAGACTGTGCTTCCTTCCAAGGCTTTCGCAAAAATTTCCATGCGCCTGGTGCCCCAACAGGACCACAAGGAAATAGCCCGGCTTTTTGAGCAACATTTCATTAGTCTGGCTCCTGAGTCGGTAAAAGTAAAAGTGACTCCCCACCATGGCGGTGAACCTGCAGTTGTGCCTACGGATAGCCCGGGTTATTTTGCAGCCGAAGCGGCCATTGAGGAGGTTTTTGGCAAAAGTGCAATCCCAACCCGTGAAGGAGGGTCCATACCGATTACTTCCTTATTCCAACAGGAACTAAACCTGGATCCCATTCTTATGGGGTTTGGTTTGGACACCGATGCCATACACTCACCCAACGAGCATTATGGAGTAAAAAACTACTTGATGGGCATTGAAACCATTGCGTTGTTTTTTAATCAGTTTAAGCAACAGTTTACAAAGGCCAATGGATGATCAGCCTGCCGTCGATGTAAACTGCTGCGAAAGGGGAACTTATGCTTCCGCCTTTGCTTTACTATATAGTTGAAAAAATTAACACTTATGCTTTCAAGGCGTTTCAGTCCTCTATTATTTATTTTCTTGTTCTTTTCGCCATTCTTTGTCGCCTCTCAGGTTGTCAATCCCCCAAAATGGGAAGTTTCTCTTTCCGGAGGAGAAATAGAGCCTGGTGAAGAGGTCGAGCTCGTGCTTAAGGCAGAAATACCCAGGGATTGGTATATTTATACCAACGACTTTGACCCAGACTTGGGTCCCTTACTTACGCTATTGATACTGGAGTCTTCGGAAGGCGTAGAAACTGTGGGAGAGCTTAGAGCTATTGACCATAAGACCAAATACGATGAGATTTGGGAAGGAGAAGTTAATTATTTTGACAGATCCGGGGAATTCAGGCAGACATTGCGCATCACGGATGCATCTCCTATAATTAGGGGCAGCATTGAATACCAGATGTGTTCGGATATTACCAATCAATGTATAAATTTTGAGGAGGATTTTGATCTGTCCTCAGAGGATAAGGGAAGGGTTCCAACAGAAGAATCAGCCGAGGGGGATTCCGATCGGGGAGCCTTGATACCTTCCGATGAGGAGGGAAAGGAATCTGTAATCACCTTTATGGTTTTGGCATTTTTGGCAGGCTTGGCCGCTTTGTTAACACCCTGCGTTTTCCCTATGATTCCCATGACGGTTTCATTTTTCACGGGAAGGTCTAAATCAAGAGCTCATGGCCTTAAAAATGCCTTTATCTATGGGTTTTCGATTATCGCCATTTATACAGTGGCGGGCACCATGGTGGCAGCCATACAAGGACCGGAGTTTGCCAATTGGCTTTCCACGCATTGGGCGCCCAATATTTTCTTCTCTGCCGTTTTCATATTCTTTGCATTGGCATTTTTGGGGATGTTTGAGATTACACTTCCCAGTGGATTGGTAAATAAGATTGATGCCAAAGCTGATCAAGGGGGCCTGGCAGGGATCTTCTTCATGGCATTTACGCTGGTTTTGGTTTCGTTCTCTTGTACTGGTCCCATAGTGGGCTCCATACTGATTAGCTCGGCGGGAGGGGAATTGATTAAGCCTATTGCTGGAATGTTTTCCTTTTCTCTGGCTTTTGCCCTGCCATTTGCCCTGTTCGCCATTTTTCCCGAGTGGCTGAACTCCCTCCCAAAATCCGGGGGATGGCTGAATTCCGTAAAGGTGGTACTAGGGTTTTTGGAATTGGCGCTTGCATTCAAGTTCCTGAGTATAGCAGATCAGGTTTACCATTGGCATATCCTGGACCGGGAAGTTTACATTGCCATTTGGATAGTAATATTTGCTCTTCTGGGCCTGTATCTTTTAGGAAAACTAAGGTTGCCACATGACAGTCCATTGGAATACATCGGTGTGCCCAGATTGATGTTAGCCATGCTTACCTTTGTGTTTGTGGTTTATTTAATACCAGGTATGTGGGGAGCACCCCTGAAAGCCCTTAGCGGTTATCTTCCCCCTATGTCTTCCCACGACTTTGACCTAGTGAGAATGACAAGGGAAGGAGGAGGTGCTGCAGGTGATAAAAGTAAGCTGGATGAAATACCTAGGTTTAGCGAATTTCTACATTTCCCACACGGTATTCAGGGGTATTTTGATTATGATCAGGCACTTGCTGCCGCCAAAAGACAGGACAAGCCCCTTTTTATCGACTTTACGGGTCATGGTTGCGTGAATTGCCGTGAGATGGAGGCCAGGGTTTGGTCCGACCCCAGAGTGCTTGAGCGGTTGAAGGAGGACTTTGTGCTGGTCGCATTATATATTGATGAACGCTATACCCTACCAGAATCCGAATGGTATACCTCCACTTATGATGGTAAGGTTAAGTCAACCATTGGCAAGCAAAATGCGGACTTTCAGATCACCAGATTTAATAATAATGCCCAGCCTTATTATGTAATCTTGGACCATGAGGAGGAGTTGCTCGTAAAGCCAAAAGCGTATGATACTAATATTCAAAATTTCATAGATTTTCTTGAAGAGGCTAAGTCGGCTTTTGCCAATAGATAAATGAAAAACGCAGAAACGTTGCCCAATCTTAGTGTCAGCGATGACAAACGTTATTTGAAAAAAGGGGAGCGACCATTTTTTTGGCTCGGTGACACTGCCTGGGAGCTGTTGCACAGGTTGAATTTGGAGGAGTCCATTTCCTATTTGAAGGATAGGGAATCGAAAGGATTTACGGTGGTTCAAACGGTGATATTGGCAGAGTTGGAGGGATTAACCGTCCCCAATGCCAACGGTGACCTGCCGCTGTTGGGACAGGATCCCTGCCGTCCCAATGATAAATACTTTGCTCATGTAGACAAGGTATTAATAGAAGCTTCAAAATTAGGGCTCTATGTGGCGCTTCTGCCTACCTGGGGAGATAAATATCAAAAATCCTGGGGGGTAGGGCCCGAGGTTTTCACCCCTGATAATGCCTTTGCATATGGTGCGTTTCTGGGCAACCGATATGCGGGTTTTTCAAATATTGTATGGGTATTGGGTGGCGACAGGGTGCCTAAAAACAAGTTGGATTATGAAATCAACGTAAAGTTGGCAGAAGGAATCCGTAAAGAGGACAAGGTGCACTTGATCACCCTACACCCGCAGGGAGGGAATATTGCCAGTGATCTTTTCGGCAAGGAAAGCTGGCTGGATGTGGACATGTTTCAATCCAAACACCTCAAAGGATGTCTTGAATACAAATACACCCAAAGGGCACTGAGGAATTTGCCGGTTAGACCGGTGATAGACGGGGAGCCGGGATACGAAAACATCCCCAACTTTTTAAATAAGTGGAGGAGGGACCGCTTGAATGCCTTTGACGTTAGGCGTTCTGCATATTGGAATATGCTCAGCGGTGGTGCGGGGCACACCTATGGTTGCAATGAAATCTGGCAAATGTATGCCGAGGGCAGGACACCCTTACATGGTGCTTATTTACCCTGGGATCAAGCAATGGCTTTGCCTGGGGCTACGCAACTTGGGTGGATGAGGAGGTTTTTTGAATGTTTTCCCTGGCAGGAATTAAGGGTGAAAAGAGGATTTGTAAGGGGCATTAACTGGAGGAATGCTGCCCATGTAGTGGGGATGGTTCACAAGGAAGGGCACTTTGCCTTGACCTATTCACCGAGTAGGACCAAGATAAGGTTAGACCTTAGCCTTTTGAAGGTTTCATCACTGGATGCCTATTTCGTGGATCCGGAGAGTGGAATGATTTTCCCCCTCAATGAAAAATTAACCCCGGGTAAACATACTTTTAGATTCCCTGATGTCAGGGAAGTTGAAAAAACTTCTAAAGATTGGCTGTTGGCCATTTTGGATCCTGAGTTTGGAATCGCTTTGGACAATGCGCAAAAAACTTAATGTGGATAACCTGTTGAAAACATCTTAAAAAACGGTTTTTAGCATGTTATCCTCAATTTACTAGATACCAAAAGCCGTAAGTACCAGCTTTCTTCTTCCACCATTATTTCTATATTCGCACAGGTAGATACCCTGCCAGGTGCCAAGGTTCAATTTTCCGTTGGTTATGGGGATGTTAAGCTCAAAACCAACTAAGCTTCCTTTTATGTGCGCAGGCATGTCGTCAGGGCCTTCATAGGTATGAACAAATTCCGGATAATCCTCCGGAACCAGATCATTGAAGAAGGTTTCAAAATCACTGCGTACACTGGGGTCTGCATTTTCATTGATCGTCAGTCCTGCCGAGGTGTGCTGTAGGAAAACCTGTAACATTCCCTTGCTGAGTTTTCTGGTTGCCGGGAAGTTATCCACAATGTGGTCGGTGATCAGATGAAATCCCCTGGGATAGGAGGGAAGTTGGATGGTTGTTTGATAGAATTCCATGGAGCAAGAATTATGGTGTCATTAATTAAAATGGGTTCTGCTTTCATTCAAATTTATTTATCTTTAAGGCATTACTGCAAATCATTAACCCAAAAACAATTTTCTATGAAACAGAATTGCTTGATTTTCCTCATGTTGATGTTATTCCTTGGCGGGATGTCCAGCGTGCAGGCACAGGGCTTAATCACCAAAGTGATTACATTGGAAGAGGCCCAGGAAATTTCGGATGCGGCTGAAGCTAAAGCCAGGGCTGAAAATTGGAATGTGGTCATCGTCATAATGGATGCAGGCGGCCATTTGATTGCCCTAAGAAGAATGGATGGTACCCAGGTGGGAAGTGTGGAGGTGGCCCAGAAAAAAGCTGAAACTGCCCTAAAGTTCAAAAGACCCACAAAGGTGTTTGAAGATGCCGTAAAGGGAGGCAATGTGCACATCATGAGCCTTCCCAATGTGGTGGCCGTGGAAGGAGGATTGCCGATAGAACATGATGGAATGGTCATTGGTTCTATAGGAGTAAGCGGGGTTACATCTGCCCAGGATGGCATCATTGCTGAAGCGGGCCTTCAGGCATTTCCATAATTTTGAACTTTAACCAAACATGAATCCCGGGGAAGTTCGGTTTCTCCGGGAGTATCTTTTTCTATGAATCCAATGCTACAATTACCCCCAAAACTACCCTATGCCGGCACCACTATCTTCACTGTGATGTCTAAGCTTGCAGCAGACGAGGGGGCATACAATCTTTCTCAGGGGTATCCAAGTTTTGACTGCTCACCAAAGCTTACCGAATTAGTAAATCGGTACATGAAAAAAGGATGCAACCAATATGCACCTATGAGCGGGATCCCTGCTTTGAGGGAAAGCCTGGCTGAGAAAACCTCTAGGGTATACAAAGTGAATTATCATCCGGAAGATGAAGTGACTATCGTATCAGGTGCTACAGAGGCTATCTTTTGTGCGGTGACTGCAGTGGTTAGTCCAGGGGATGAGGTGATTCTTCTAGAGCCTGCTTATGACAGCTACAGGCCCGCTGTGGACATGAATGGAGGCAAGCCTGTGTATGTCACCCTTCGCGCCCCGGATTTCAAGATCGACTGGAAGGACGTAAGGGACAAAATCACAGACAGGACGAAAGCCATAATGATAAATTCCCCACATAATCCTGTAGGCACGGTACTGACCAGAAAGGACCTGGAGGATTTGGCAAACATTGTAAGGGGAAAGGATATTTTCATCATCAGTGATGAGGTTTATGAACACATAATTTTTGATGGGATGGACCACCAGTCCATGATGACCCACCCGGAGTTAAAAGAAAGGTCATTTGTATGTGGTTCTTTTGGAAAGACCTATCACATGACGGGTTGGAAAATTGGATATTGTTTGGCGCCCAAGGAGTTGACGGCAGCATTTAGAAGGATACACCAATTTATCACTTTTAGTACGGTCACTCCCATGCAATATGCATTGGCGGATTTTTTAAAAGAACCTGAACATTACGAGGAATTGAGTGAGTTTTACCAAAGAAAAAGAGACCGGTTTATCCGTGCCATAGAAAGCTCAAGGTTTAAATTTTCACCTTCCAGTGGATCATTTTTCCAAATCGTGTCTTACAGGGACATTACCGATGAATACGACTACGACCTCGCAGTGAGATTGACCAAAGAAATCAAGGTAGCCTCTATTCCGGTTTCTGTATTTTACAAAGATAAGAAAGACGACAAATTGCTACGGTTTTGCTTTGCAAAGGACGACGAAATGCTAGATAAAGCAGGTGAAATATTATGTAGGTTGTAGGGAGGGGCTGACGGATTTCCTCAAGGAGCTATCCATGAAGGAACCCATTGCTCTTCATTCCTTATAAACCGTACCCGTAGGTGCTCCACACCATTTAATTGCAATAATTCCACCTGATGGGGGATCACTTTTACCACGGTAAAATAGTCCCCGCTAGGCTTCTCCTCCCATTTGTGGGCTTCTGCAGGATGAACTATTTCTGTTCCAGGAGACAATACTGAACTGTAGGCTTTCTTGGCCTCCCCGTCCACCTCCATCCAACGTTTGGAAGCAAACTCATCTTTATGATGTAGTGTTGCCTTACCCAAGATCTTCGCCTGAACCTTTTCTTCCGGGTGATAGAAATGCAAGGATACCTTGGGGTTGTCCTGGATTTCACTGACCTTCTTACTTCTATAGTCGGTGTAAAACAGCAGTTGCAAATCTGCCACAACACCTCTGAGCACCACATACCGACTATTGGGATAATCAGAGGAAAAGGTAGAAAAGGTCATGAACCGAAAAGGGTGCCTGGGCTCATCAACTGCCATGGAACAGGCTGAAATGAAATTTTCAATAATTTCCGAGAAGGATGACTTTTGATTGAAAAACATAAGTAAAGTTTCTAATGAAAAAAACCTCCCTTCCATCTAAAAAATAATGGTGGAAGGGAGGAACTATCAACATTTATTTGGTGATTAAGATTTTCTCCACTTGATGGTGCATCCTACAGCTTTTGTCTTTTTTTCGGGCACATCATCACCGGTGAGAACTGCATCCATAGCATCTTCCACATATTTTTTGGTCACTGAGGAAGCATCCTGATAATTATTGTCTATGGCACCTATGTATTTAACCACATAGTCCTCACCTTCTTTTTCCAAAAGATAAACCTGAGGGGTATTAGTGGCGCCGTATTTTTTTGTGGTCTCCTGGGTTTCGTCATACACATAGGCAAAGGGGAAATCCTTGTTCTTTGCCCTTTCTTTCATTTTTTCGAAACTATCGCCGGGACTTGCTTTATCGTCATTGGGATTAATGGCGATGACGGGATAACCTTTGGGAGCAAATTGATTGTGAAGGGCGATCATCCTATCTTCATAGGCTACCACGTAGGGGCAAGTGTTGCATGAAAAGATGACAAGAAAGCCTTCAGCATCCTCATGATCTGCCATGGAGACATAAGTTCCGTCCACATTTTTAAGTTTGAAATCGCTAGCTTTATCTCCCACTTGGTATCCGTCCTGTCCAAAGGCGGATAGGCTAACCATAAGGGCAATCAATAAACAGGTAAAATGGTGTGTGTTCATATTCATGATATTTTTATTTTAGTTGGCCTAAGGTACTTTTTAAAGCGGCATGGTCCATGACACCTTCATGAAAATGCCTTTTTCCATCAGGTGTTACAAATAAGGTGGCAGGAATGGCTCCCGACCATTTCTCGCTTACTTTATCAATCCAGCTGTTAAAGTCCACATCGTCTAACAAATAAACTGGGGCTTCTATTCCACGTTTTTCTATGAAATTGGTGACTCTTTCCGGTTTTCTACCATCATCCATGGAAATAAAGTAAAGCTCTACAGAAGGATCATCAGCGTTCACTTTTTCGAAATCCGGCATCTCCTTTACACAAGGGGCACACCAGGTGGCCCAAAAGTTAAATATCCGTATTTTGTCCGATTTGGCTTTTGTCATAGCCTCAAATTCATCAAAGGAAATTACCTTCATCACAGGAGCTTCCAAATTAGAATAAGAGGATAAAAAGATAAATATAAGCGGGATCAGAAGTGTTCTCATGGAATTTGACAATGGAAAAGAAATTTAATAAGTAATTGCTTATTAATCTACGAGTTATTTGAATACAAGTTACAAATTTGTTAACCTCTATCTATGGACTTTCGTTCCAGCAATAGGCAGAATAATCTGCAGGTGTTCTAGCCGGAACCTTACTCGTCTAAAATTTGCCGAATAAAATAGACACTTTGAGGGATTTGACTCACCGATCGGGAAGACTCGTCTTCGATGATGAGGTATTCCACCCCATTGGCTTTGGCCTGGCGGATAATGCCTGCAATATCTATGTCTCCTGTGCCAAGCACCACATTAGTTTCCACATCGCCAGTGCCATCGTCTGATCCTGGGGTCCCCTTTTTCCGGTCTTTGATGTGTAGGAGCGGAAATTTATCAGGATGGGCTTTTAGCAAAGCCAAGGGGTCTCCCCCACCCATTTGGACCCAGAAAACGTCCATTTCAAAATCGAAGTGATCAGCATTGGCAATCATGTAGTCGAATAAAGTGCCATCTTGGTAGGGTTTAAACTCATAGCCGTGCGGGTGATAGCAAAAAGTCAGACCGGCATCTTTGATCTTTTTACCTGCTTCATTAAAAACCTCAACCGCTTCTTTAGCATATGATTCATTGAAATCGCCATCATGGGGGATCCAAAAAGTGACAATGTAGCTGGCACCAAAGGCCTTAGCTTTTTCGATAAAAGGCGCTGGATCTTTTTTCAATTCATTGTAATCGGCGCCAATGGCCACCATTTGTAACCCATACTTATCGAGTAATTCCAGGTATTCATCCATGGACATGCCATAGGTTCCCCCACCTTCTATATATTTTATATCCCATTGGTCAATGATTTCATGATACCTCTCCACATCGGTTTTCATTTGATTGCGCAAACTGTAGAGTTGCAGCCCTATTTCCTGGGCATGTGTGAAACTTCCGCCAAGGAGGAGGTAAATAGTGAAGACATAGGTAAAGGTTCTTAATTTTTGAGTCATAGCGAAAACATTTAGGATTTAAACACCTGTATAAAGAACCTTAAAGATAGGGCTTTGATTATAGTTTTTAAAAAAAGTGGTACCTACATAACGATCCTTTGGCTCATAAACCTTAAATTTAATCACAATTTTGTTAACCCAACATGTTTGAAGTCATACCCTCCATATGGTTGATCCAAGGTAAATGTGTACGCTTGAAGCGGGGCGATTTCTCCACTGAGGAGGTTATTTCGGACAATCCACTGGAAATTGCACAGGCCTTTGAAGAACATGGCATCACCAAGTTGCATTTGGTTGACTTGGATGGGGCAGTAAGGGAATCGCCCAAAAATTACCATATTTTGGAAGCTATTGCAGAATACACCTCGTTAAAAGTGGATTTTACAGGAGGGGTTTCCACGGATGGGGATGTGATTAAATCCTTTGAGCATGGGGCATCTACCATCACTGCGGCCACTGTTGCAGTAAGATTTCCTGAAAGGTTTGCGCAATGGTTGATTTCATATGGCAGGGAGAAAATAAACCTTGCTGCAGATTCTGATAGCAAGGATCTGAGTATCAAAATCAAGGGTTGGCAAACAAAGACCTCCATTCAGCTTTATGAACATTTGGAGTTTTTCTTCGAAAGAGGGCTGAAGTGGGTAAAGTGCTCTGATATTAGCAGGGACGGGGTAATGGATGGCCCTAATTTTGAACTTTATAGGGACGTGGTGGAAAAATTCCCTGCATTGCAAATAATGGCAAGTGGTGGAGTAAGAAATATAGACGACTTCGTGAAGTTAAAAGAACTTGGTTTGAGTGGAGTGGTTTTTGGTCGTGCCTATTATGAGAAGAAGATCACGCTTAAGGAGCTGGACAAATTCTTAGGTCAGGTAAGTCGGTAATTTTTTAATTTTCCTTAAATCTATCCAAGACGTACAAAAAGATATTGAAGGATACAGGGGTTTTGTCTTCTTTCTTTTCTTCTACCGATGCCCCATCCTCACTATAACTGCTTCGATTGGCTTTTAGCGAGGAATGGTCAGTCCCTGAGGAATTTTTAGGGGCATAACTGTTTTCTTCTTCAGATGTCTCCTGCTTCAGCGTAGGTGATTTAATACTTTTTGAAATTTCCAGGCTCTCCCTTTCTTGTATTACGGATTCCCTGTCCGATTGTGCAAAAACTTGGCTATTTAGGCAAAAACAAAATAATAAAACAAAGAGCGAAAGCCATTTTGTGTTTTTGAAAATAATATTTTGGAGCCGCATTTTTTTGGTTGACCTTAAGCGATTGATTTTATAATGCTTATTTTGTTAATGTTCCAAATATACTCAAAATATTCCTTTTATCAAAAAAATGCGTTCAAGATCAAGTGAAGGGTTTCGTATATAAAGAAGGTTTTACTTTAGCGATGTTGTTGTAATTTTGAGAAAATTTTTGCGCGCTAACAAAACGGATATGACCCCATTTACCTTACAGGAGTTCTCGGAATCGCTCGATGGCACATGGATAACAAGAGCTCATGAAACTGCCATAGAGGCTATTTTCATTGACTCCAGAGTGATCCTTCATGGGAAGGGGTCATTGTTTGTACCCTTGACTGGAAACACTGTTGACGGCCATGACTTTATTTCTGCAGCCTATGAAAAGGGGGTGAGAAATTTCATTGTACAGATTCCTGGTAAGGCAGTCCCCAATGAGCTCACCGGAAGTAATATTTACCATGTAAAAGATAGCGTTGCTGCATTGCAACATATAGCCGCCTGGAATAGAAGAAGGTTTGAAGGAGTGCTTATTGGAATTACTGGAAGCAATGGCAAGACAATCGTAAAGGAATGGTTGGGTCAATTGCTTTCGAATGATTATAGGGTGTGTAAAAGCCCGAAAAGTTACAACAGTCAAATAGGGGTGCCGCTATCCCTTTTTGGGTTGGACAGCAATTATCAGGTGGGGATTATAGAAGCTGGCATTTCCAGGCCGGGTGAGATGCAGAACCTGGAGAAAATGATCCAACCTGATATTGCCATTTTCACCAACCTGGGGCCGGCACATGATGCGAATTTTATAAATAGGGAACAAAAGCTAAATGAGAAAGCCCTACTTCTTCAGCGAGCTAATTATATTATCTTCTGTTCGGACCATGAACCGTTATGCAGGTTCTTAAAAGGAAATTTCCCCGAAGATAGACTGGTGAGTTGGTCGAGAAAAGGGGCTGCGGATTACGTGTTTTCTTGTAAGCGGCGTGAGGAAGGCAGCCGGATTGTGATGATGAAACCTGATTTGGGCATGTTTACCTTTCATACTGGATTTACCGATGAAGCTTCCTTGGAAAATTTGTGCCATGTCTTAACTGCCTGCCTCACCCTGGGGGTTTCCACGGAAAATATCCATGATTGGCTGCCTCAGCTTAAGCCTATAGAAATGAGGCTTACGCTGAAATCGGGAATCAATGAATGTCTCATCATTGACGATACGTATAATAATGATCTTGCCGGGCTTGAAGTAGCCATGCAGTTTATGGAAAACCAACCCCTGGACAAAAAACGGACCCTTATTCTTTCCGATTTGCTGCAATCGGGGGATGAAGCCTCGGTCTATGAAAAGGTAGCCGAACTGATGGCTCATTATGGAGTGAGTAGATTGGTGGGAGTAGGAAGCGCCATAACCAGGCACAGGAAAGTGTTTGATGTACCGGCAGAATTTTTCCCTTCCACCTTGGCCTTTATTAAAAACCTCTCCCAGGACAAGTTTGTCAATGAACTGATATTGGTGAAAGGTGCCCGTAAGTTTGCTTTTGAGGAAGTGGTAAGGGGACTAGAAGAAAAAATGCATGGGACAGTCCTGGAGATAAACCTCAACTCACTTGTGCAAAATTTCAGGTATTATCGCTCCCTGGTTTCTGATGCCACCAAACTTATGGTAATGGTCAAGGCATCTGCCTATGGGGGAGGAGCACCTGAAATTGCCAAGCAATTGCAGGTCATGGGTGCCGATTATCTGGCTGTGGCCTATTCGGATGAGGGGGTGGAATTGAGAAAGGCTGGGATCAAACTTCCCATACTGGTACTCAACAGTAATAAGGAGGATTTTAAACACTTAGTGAAGTATGAGCTGGAGCCAGTGGTGTACAGCCTAAGTTTATTCAAACGTCTAGCCAATTTTTCCCTCATCAATGATTCTCCGATCAAGATACATTTGGACATAGACACCGGAATGAAAAGGTTGGGCTTTGAGGAGAAGGATATTGACCCATTAAATGAATGGATAAAGACCACTCCCTTATTAAGTGTGGCCAGTATCTTCACACATTTGGCAGCGGCGGATGACCCCAGTAGGGATTTGTTTACCCAACAGCAATTGAAGAGATTTCTGGATCAAGCCAAGAAATTGAGCAAAACCATGAAGCAAAAACCTTTGCTTCATGCCTTGAATACAGCAGGAATTCAAAGGTTTCCTGAATATTCTCTGGATATGGTAAGGCTGGGCATAGGGCTCTATGGGGTAGATCCGGTAGGGGGGACTTCCTTACCCCTCACCCAAATTGGAACCTTGAAAACCCCAATAGCTCAAATAAAAAATGTCCTGCCTGAGGAGTCTGTAGGATATGGTCAGAAAGGGCATCTGGCGAAGGGAGGGAAAATTGCTACCCTAAATATAGGCTATGCAGATGGATTTGACAGAAGATTTGGAAATGGTGTAGGCTTTGTACTTATTCATGGGCAGAAAGCTCCAACCGTGGGGAATGTGTGCATGGACATGTGTATGGTGGATGTATCCTCCATACCATCTGCTGCTGAAGGAGATGAAGCTGTGATTTACGGCGAAGGGATGAAACTTTCTGATCTGGCGGAAAAAATAGGCACCATTCCTTATGAGTTGCTCACCAACATAACCCAACGGGTGAAACGGGTTTATTTTTGGGATTGAGAATGGATATTGGAATTGATCAAAGGATTAAGCTAATATTGACAATAATTTCGTTTATTTGTCCGAAAATTAATGAATGAGAAATAGGTTATGGAAAAAATAACTGACCCTATAAATAGGATTAAACCTGAGTGTGTATGAAGGCTTTTTGGAAGGGCTTGCCGAAAAACTGTATGGTATATTGGATGGTGGCTACCACTTTTTTAATGGCATGCGAAACAGTTTTAACAGAGGAGACGCTGGTTTATTCGAACGATTTTTCAAGTTCAGACATAAGTAACATCAGCAATGGCAGGTTACATGCCTTCAATGGAGATTCATTGCTTGGCTTTTACCATAATGAGGAGATTGTCCTTACAGTTCCCAATTTACCCGCCCATAATGCCCTCCAGGTTTCCATAGATCTGTTGGTGCATGACAGTTGGGATGGAAACCCGGACAATGTAGGAGGGCCGGATTTCTGGTACCTTCAGTTAGACGGGGTGGAGGTGCTGCGAACCACTTTTTCGAATAGTCCCTGTGAATCTCTTTATTGCCTTTACCAATCTTATCCCGATCAATACCCAAGGCTCAACGAACCGAAGACCGGGGCTTTGGAAACAGATTTGCCGGGCAGATGCCAATATGAGGGACAGGTGGGCTGGACGACCAAGTATAGAATCTCAAGGATTATCTCCCATAGCGGGTCTTCCATAGAGGTGCTATGTGGTGATGAATTAAAACAAGAAAATGCACCTGACCCGGTTTGTGACGAAAGCTGGTCGGTTGGCAAGATTGAAGTGACTACCATGACATTACGATGAGAAAACAATTTAAAAATTTCCTTTGGATTTTCATTTCACTTGGAATGCTCTTACTCGGGTTAGGTTCCCCCAATCTGTCAATGGCACAAAGCGTTTCCCTGAATTTTCCCATATTCGAGGATTATATGAGGCGGCAGCAATTATTGGGGGAGTTGGATTCTGGGGTGAGCTTTATGATCCGGCCTTTGTATCCGGGGCAGGCTTTCGGCAAGGATAACGGGGTTGACCTGGATGGCACCTTTACCGATGAGGATTTGTCGGAGTTCAGTTTTTCTTCCAAAGATGGCAAGGGCAGCTTTATGATGATGCCGGGTATGCTGAGGACGCAGTACAACTCAAATTATGCATTTGGCATCAATAATGGTCCCATGATCCCAAACGCCGGCATGCAGGTGATGGCAAGCGTTGGGGTCTTTGCCGAATACGGAGGATTCTCCTTTCAGATACAACCGGAATTTCTGTATGCTGCCAACAGGGATTATATGGGGTTTCCATTGGAACATGACCCAAGTACATGGGCACAATATTACGATTGGTTGAACACCATAGATCGGCCGGAGAGGTTTGGTGACAGGGCATATACAAAGATGTTGATGGGCCAGTCCAGTATCCGGTATAATTACCGCGAATGGTCCATAGGTATTTCCACAGAAAATCTTTGGTGGGGTCCCGGTAGACGGGGATCCCTGCTTATGAGCAATCATGCCCCCGGCTTTTTGCATGCGACAATTAATACCAGGAAACCTGTGGCAACCCCTATAGGTAAGTTTGAGACCCAACTTATTGCCGGCAGATTGGAGGCCTCTGGTTTTGACCCACCAAACACGGAGGTTACATTCAGGACTACTCCCCCTTATGCACCAAAAAGAGATGCAGCTGATTGGCGTTATCTTGCCGGATTTGTGATGAGCTATCAACCCACTTGGGTTCCTGGACTTTTCCTAGGCTTTAGTAGTGTATCACAGATGTATTCTTCAGATATGGAGACGTTTAGTGATTACCTTCCCATGTTCAATAGTGAAAAGGGCCCTCAGGCGATTACCCGCCCCGCTGTGGACCGCAGGAATCAGATGAGCTCGGGGTTTTTCAGGTGGATTAGCCCAGAAGGCCATTTTGAGTTTTATGGGGAATATGGATCCAACGGCAATAGCAGGACCATGTATGATTTTTTGATTAACCCGGATCTTAATAGAGCGTTCACTTTTGGGTTTAGCCATTTAATCAAGCTTAAAAAGCAAAGGGAATTCATTCAAGTGGGAATGGAAATGACCCAAACCGGGCAAACGGTAAGGGAAAATATTTTAGCGAGGAATAGTTGGTACACACACCCGCATGTGCGGCATGGATACACCCATAGGGGACAGGTTTTGGGCTTTGGATATGGGCCAGGAAGCAACGTGATTTCTGCGGATATTGCCTGGGTTAAGGATTTTAACCGTATAGGCTTTCAATTAGAATACATCAACCACAATAACGACTTTTATTACAAGCGCTTTGAGGAAATTAAGGATTGGAGGGTGAAATATGTGGACATTGTACCCACTATCTTAGGGGAGTGGAGGTTTGACCAGGTTTTGATATTTGCCCATTTACAATATGTAAATACCTTGAATTACCATTGGTACATAGAAAATGATCCCAGCAATTATTTTGTCCCCGGCTTGGACAAAAACAATTTGGTGGCAAAGTTTGGTGCTACATATGTGTTTAAATAATTCAAAGATCGCTGTTGTCCAATCTCTCTATTACCATAAAAATGGTGGAGATGGCAGCTAGAAAAAAGTCCTTATCGATGTTTTCAAAAGTGTCGGAAGGTTTATGGTAATCCTCGTGGTCGTCTACCCCGAAATAGATAAAGGGAATCCCTATAGCGTGGAAAGGGGCATGATCAGAAGCTTTTGACCAATCTTTTTTGCCAAGGCCCCCGTCATTACCTATATACAGTTCCACATCGGAAATTTCCGCAATATTTTCTAAGGCAGGTAAAAGTTGAGGGTAGTGCCTGGAACCTGCAGCGTATAATCGACGCTGCTGACTTCTTCCTATCATGTCCATGTTTACCACCAGCGTGAGCTGTTCCAGTGGAAAAGGGAAGTCCTCTAAAAGTGCTTTGGCTCCTAAAAGCCCCATTTCTTCTGCATCTAATGCCGCAAAAATCATGGAGTGTTTAGGCCTAAATTGGGCATAATGGGTGGCTAAAGCCATTAGTCCAACCACTCCCGATGCATTGTCATCCGCCCCGTGAAAAACCTCCCCATCCTTAATCCCTAGGTGATCATAATGCGCCATTACCAAAATTATTTTATCATGTTCCGAACCCGGAATGAACCCAACAATGTTTTTTGCCTTTTCACCCCTCTTCGAGGATGGTAATGCGAATGATTGTGTGTATTCATGGAACTGGGAACTTAGTCCCAAGCTCCGAAATCGATCCCTTATGTAATCCTGAGCCATTCTGCTGCCTTCGCTCATTGGTTTGCGACCTTCCAATGTAGGAGAAGAAAGGTATCGTAAGTCATCCAGAGCACCTTCCAGGGAGATCTGCTGGGCATTAATCCCAAAGGAAGCCCAAAAGAGAAAAAATATTATGATAGATTTTGCCGTTCTCATAGTAATTGGGAAACTTATGCGTTGTGAATTTGCGTGAAAATACTAAACTTTAGTGTTTGCAATAGTTTTGTTTATGAAATATATCCATTTGCTGGTCTTGGCTTGTTTTCATCAGGCTTTAGTTTTTGGTCAGCAGCAAGCGCTTGATGGGTTTTTATCTGGTAAATCAGTAGTCCTCATATCCTGTTCCCCTGCAGCCCAGCCCACTTTAACCTGGGAAGAGTTGGCCGCTGAGGTTCATACCCCATTAGTGGAAGCCGGAGGGGATCCAGTGGGATACTTCGAATTGGAGGACGTCGCCTTATCAGAGGAAACCCAGCAAGTATATGCGAGCGCATTCCAGAAACGCCTGATCAACACGATCATTGTTCT
>PXCO01000173.1 GCA_003565295.1 Cyclobacteriaceae bacterium | reverse complement strand
CCGTTTCAGGAGAAAAAATCGTTGACAGGCATTACGGGGATTTCTTTCCAACGGCATTTTTATCCAGAAAAATCAATGCTGACAACCTGGTACAGCTGTCTTATGGACGCAGGATTACCCGTCCCACCTTCAATGAAATGGCACCTTTTGTGTTTTATTCGGACCCTTTTACCTTCTTCGCCGGCAATGAAAACATCCTGCCTACCTACACCAACAACATCAAAACAGATTATTCTTACAAGCGTATGATTTTCTCAGTGCAGCATAGCATGGATAACGATGTAATTGCACAATTTCAGCCTACTCTGCATGAAGAAACCAATACAACATTCTTAAGAACAGAAAATATCGACCATAGGCAGACGGTATCCATAATTGTCGCTTTCCCCTTGCAATTGACTTCCTGGTGGGAAACCCAAAACAACTTCACGGCAAATTATCAGAAAGTCAATTCAGAACTGAATGGAGAGGCTTATGCTGTTGATCAGACAGGTATTCAGGTAGTACTCACAAATAGCTTTACACTTCCCAAAAAATACACCATTGAGTTGATGGGGTATTATATGTCTCCCAGTATCATGGGATATTACCAGGTACTTTCGCGGGGCTTTCTCAATCTGGGAATCCAAAAGGACTTCCAAAAAGCAGGGATGTTGAGGTTATCCTTCAACGATATACTTGAAACCAGTCAACTCAGGTGGAGATCTTTCGATGGTGCTGATTTGGAAATTACAGGTAGGCTCAAATTTGAAAAAAGGGTATTTATGGCTACCTACACCTACAAGTTTGGAAACAGTAAGATCAAAGGAACCAGAGACCGAAAAGTAGGCTCCCAGGAAGAACAGAGAAGGGTGACCAATTGATCATTTTTCTTTGGGAAAATAAATCGAGGCATTCGGACAAAAAAGAGCAAGGCTTCGTCCTTGATGGGTTTCCTTTCAACATTTAAAAGATTAAGTTTTAAGCTGATGTATTGCTAAACGTCAGATTTGAGTCCGTGATGGTTTTTGCCAAGATCAAAAATAGACGATTCGCCAAAACGATTTCTATGATATAAGAAAAACCAGCACACTTCTGCTTAAGACCTATAGCCTACGAATATTCCCATGCCAAATACCGGAACTCCATCTATACCCAGCAGTTTCCAACCGTATCCTGGCGGGAAGTCAAAGGGCTGACCTTGCCTGAATATTTGATAGAAATCAAATTGGAAGTACAATAACGAATAAATCAATAAACCCTAAAATAATGAATTATGAAAACTCTTGAAGAAAAGCTCAAAAGAGCAAGTGAAAACCGGGCCATTATAGATGGGCTTTACAAAGCTTTTGCCGAAGGCGATATCCCAACAGTTTTGGGAATGATGGATTCAACGATCGTTTGGAATGAAGCCGAAGGTAACCCGTATGCGGATGGTAATCCCTACATAGGACCTGATGCCGTTTTGAATGGCGTTTTTGGCCGCATTGGCGCAGAACATGCGTATTTCAACTTAAAGGATATCGTGCTTCATGAAATGCTTAATGACAAAGTACTAGCCACCCTACGCTATGATGGCAAACACAATAATGGCAATAGTTACGACGCCCAAGTGGCGCATTTCTGGACACTTAAGGATGGGAAAGTGATTGCTTTTCAGCAATATGTGGATACAAAAAAATTACATGATGCTTTTAGTAAGTAAAAAGATCCTCAAAGGGATTAACTACCAAAAATTTAATTTACACCCATTCGACAATACCCACACGTTAAACTAAATCAAAATAATGAACGTATCCGCTTATGCCGCCAATGGCCCCCATGAAAAACTAACGCCTTTTTCCTACGAATTAGGAGCAGTAGGCGCTGAACAGGTTGATGTCAACGTCATCAACTGTGGTATTTGCCATTCAGATCTGAGCATGATAAACAATGACTGGGGAATGACGGCCTACCCCATTGTACCTGGCCATGAGATCATAGGCGAAGTAGTCGCGGCAGGCAATGCTGTCAAAAATGTAAAGGTAGGGGATAAAGTCGGTGTGGGTTGGTTTTCGGGATCCTGCATGTCCTGCCATGAATGTATGGATGGCGCGCATCATCTCTGCAGCTCTGCCGAACTCACTATAGGTGGTAGACATGGGGGCTTTGCAGACCATGTGCGTTGCCATTGGTCATGGGCAATTCCCCTGCCCGAGGGCATCAATCTGGATAAAGCCGGACCATTGCTTTGTGGTGGGATTACCGTGTTCAATCCGATCATTCTCGCCGGAGTCAAAGCAACGGACAAGGTTGGCGTCATCGGCATCGGGGGCCTGGGCCATTTGGCCCTTAAATTCCTAAATAAATGGGGTTGTGAAGTCATCGCTTTTAGCTCCAACCCGGATAAAAAGAAATCCATTATGGAAATGGGAGCTACCCAGGTGGTGGATTCCAGGAATCCCGAGGAACTGGCAAAAATCGCCGGAAGTTTGAGTTTCATTCTCAATACAACCAATGTGACCTTGGATTGGAATTCCTATTTGGCGGCCTTAGCTCCAAGAGGAAAGTTTCACAATGTGGGAGCGGTATTAGAACCGATGGCTATTCCTGCATTTTCTCTGATTACGGGCGAAAAGTCTGTGGCAGGAAGTCCGCTCGGGAGCCCGGCCCTGACACGAACCATGTTGGAATTCTGTTTGCGACACGACATTTATCCGATTACAGAAGAATTCCCGATGTCCCAAGTAAATGAAGCCCTGCAACATCTGGAATCCGGGAAGGCCCGTTTCCGAATTGTACTGAAAAATTAACGGGTAGCAACATCCCCAAATTAAGCAGTTGCCGTCAAAAAGAGCTTCGCCAAAAACCGATTTAGCGTAGGTAGTTAGTAACCAAAAAGAATATTTATGGAATTAAAAGTTATTGGATTAGGTCTGGGAAGAACCGGCACCTATTCGTTGAAAACAGCACTGGAACAACTACAACTGGGTCCTTGCCACCACATGGAGCGGGTGGCGCAAAACATGCCCGTTCAATTGCCCCTTTAGAATGAACTATTGAATCATCCGGCCAATTTTGACGCTGTTTATGAAGGCATGCAGAGCGCCGTTGATTGGCCAACCGCTGCCTTTTACAAAGAGCTGTATGCAACGTATCCGAATGCTCAGTTTATTTTAACACACCGAAGTAAAGAATCGTGGGCGGAAAGCTTTGGTTCTACGATCTACAAATTGCTTAGCGGGCGTGAAAACGCACCGGCACCCGTTCAGGACTGGCTCAATATGGTGGTGAAGGTAATTGAAAAATCAGGTTTTCCAATGGGTCTTGATTTTGAGGGCCTGGCAGAAAAATACGAAGCACATAATAAAGCGGTACAGGATCTAATCCCACCCGAACAGCTACTGGTATATCAGGTAAAGGAAGGATGGGAACCTTTGTGCCAGTTTTTAAACGTTGAGTCTCCCGCAACAGCATTTCCCCGCACCAATAACCGGGAAGAATTCTGGGATTTGGTGAATGCTGCCACAAAGCCAACATCTTGAGGCTGCTCAAACAGGAAAATTCAGATCTAACAGTCAACCTACAAAAAAACATACGGCTATCAGCCCGGGATCGCCTCCATCGATAAAAGGGAAACCAGGGAATAAAATCCCCTAAAAAATTAAAACCTTGATTCCAAAAATGGTGTCAACACCAAACTGCATCCCGAAAAAAAAGGAATTAAATGAAATCGATGTGTATTTTTATATCTAAATTAATCAAACTAAAATCCGCAGGATTTTAGGTACTTACAATTACCCCATGGCCTCAAACACCCTTTTGAAGCTACAAGCTTCGCTTAACCTGCCGTGCAGTTCCGCAATAGGCACCCTTTCCTGCTCGGTGGTGTCCCGGTGCCTAATGGTCACCGTATCGTCCTCCAGGGTCTGATGGTCCACCGCAATACAGAAAGGCGTACCGATAAGGTCTTGCCGGGTATATCGTTTTCCAATAGAGGCAGCCTCCTCATAGATGATATTGAAGTCGTACTTGAGTTGTGAAACAATTTCCCTTGCCTTATCCGGTAGGCCGTCTTTTTTCACTAGGGGCAAAATGGCTGCTTTTACAGGTGCTAAAGCCGGGGGGAATTTCAGGTACACCCGCTTTTTGCCACCTTGCTCTTCTTCAGTATAGGCATTGCAAAGCATCATCAAGAAAAGCCGATCCGCCCCTATGGACGTTTCGATCACATAGGGCACATAATTTTGGTTCACTTCGGGATCAAAGTATTGCTGCTTCTTTTTGGAGTATTTCTGATGGGCCATTAGGTCAAAGTCCGTGCGGCTGTGTATGCCTTCCACTTCCTTGTTGCCAAAGGGAAATTCGTATTCTATATCCAAGGCGGCATTCGCATAGTGGGCCAATTTGTCATGGTCGTGTCTCCTCAGTTTTTCGGAAGGAATACCAAGTGCCCGGTGCCATTTCATGCGTTTATCTGCCCATTCCTTGTAATAGTCCAGTTCTGTACCCGGCCTTACGAAGTATTGCATTTCCATTTGCTCAAACTCGCGCATACGGAAGATAAATTGCCTGGCCACAATTTCGTTCCTAAAAGCTTTTCCGATTTGGGCGATGCCAAAAGGTACCTTCATTCGGGCTGTTTTTTGCACATTGAGGAAGTTCACAAATATGCCTTGCGCTGTTTCCGGTCTCAGGTAGATGGTACTGCTGTCATCTGCCACAGACCCTACCTGAGTACTGAACATCAGGTTAAATTGACGGATTTCCGTCCAGTTTGCGGTTCCACTCAGTGGGCAGGTGATTTCCTCCCTGATCATTAGCTCCCTTAAAGTTTTAAGGTCTTCGGCATCAAGGAGCTTGCCCATCTCCTCCAGTAGGGCCTTTGCTTTAGCAAGGTCTCCTGCCTGCTCATATTGTGCGGCCTTGTCTTCAATAAGGACATCAGCCCTATACCTTTTCTTGCTGTCTTTATTGTCCACCATGGGGTCATTGAAGCTGTCCACATGCCCGGAGGCTTTCCAGGTGGTGGGATGCATAAAAATAGCGGCATCCACGCCCACAATATTTTCGTGCAGCCGGGTCATGGACTCCCACCATAGCCGCTTCAAATTGTTTTTTAGTTCTGTGCCGTAAGGCCCGTAATCATATACCGCCTGCAGGCCGTCATAGATTTCAGAAGAGGGGTAAACAAACCCATACTCCTTGGCATGGGCGATAATATCTTTCAATAGGTTGGTTTCCTGTGTTGCTTCCATAAGCCGCAAAATTAACCAATTTAGTACAGCTTACAAGCATTTTTGGCAGTTACAACAAACCCTAGGGAAGGGGAGGCTGCGGCCTCTGCCGGGGCTGAGTAGAGGGGTGCACCTGGTCTTGGTGCAGCAACACCGTGGAGGTGGGGTAGGCGATTCGGATATTGTCTTCCGGCCCCAGCTTCTCCAGTATGGCCTCTGTAATGGCATGATTGAGCATTCTTCTCTTTCTAGGGTTACAGAGGTACCTCATGGAAAGTTGTATGCCCCTTTCGGTGATATCGGTATATACCATGGGGGTGAATTGCTTGTAAACAATCAAATGATCATGCTTGGCCTTTGTAAAGGCTTTTTCGGCCAGTTTTAATTCATCCTTTAAATGGGTATTCAGGATATCATACAGGATGGTTTTGGCCTTTTTAAAGTCGCTGGTAAGGGTGATATAGATGGTCTGTTCGTTCCAGATGTAATTGAACCCGGTGGAGTAATTGGCCTGTGGATCAGTAAAGACTTTCCCGTTTGGGATGTGGATTACCCTTCCCGTACTTTGATCGGCATCTACCCAATTGCCGATTTCCAATAGGCTCAACTGAAAAAGCCTAAGGTCTATCACATCCCCTCGCACATCTCCGATTTGAATCCTATCTCCCACATCGAAAGGTTTGCGCAAGTAGATGAATGCCCATCCTGCAATATTCACGAATATATCTTTTAAAGCAATGGCGATGCCGGCAGAGAGTAGTCCGAGAAAGGTGGTGATGGATTGGAAATTGTCCACCCATAAATTACCGATCAATAACACCCCGATAAAAAATGAACTGTACTCAATTACCTTGCGCGAATGGTATTGCTTGCGCATTTGTTCAGATTCTCCCCGATAGATCAACCTAACCGAAAGGCGGTTGATCAGCCAAAGGGTAAGAATAATGCCCAGCGTCTTCAAAAAACGAAGAAGCAATGCATTGTTCCATTCTATATCAAAAAGATTGTCTAACATGTATAGCTAAGGGTACCCCGCAAATCTAATAAAATTTATCTTTCTATTACTTTCTATTTTTTGTTCCCTATCCAGACCCCAAAAATCACTGCCAAAATTCCCACATAATGCCAGGTCAATAGGGTTTCTCCGTCCAATACACCCCAAAATATTGCCACCAAGGGAATCAAATAGGTGACCGAAGCCGCAAATACCGGACTGACCCACTTCACCATGGTATTGAAGATGATCAGCGCAAACGCTGTACCCACTACCCCTAATAATAAAACATATGTCCCCGCAAGCCACCCCCCTTCCACGTGAACTAATTTAAAGGAAAACTGGGTGAAGGCAAAAAGGTAGATGGCGGCCATGGGCAGAACCATTAGGAGAGAAATAGCCGTGATGGCCACGGGTTTGATGCTTACAAACTTGTATTTGATGATATTTACATTAAACCCATAACAAAGGGTGGCCAGGATCACAAAAAAGGCATAGGCGTTGATGCCTTTAAAAATATCCCAACCCTGGTCAGCACGGAAAAGTACCAATATGCCAACTCCAATGAATGCGATCAGTAGTCCCAAGCCATTTCGTTTGCTAATTCTTGACTGGAACAACCATGCTCCTATCAATACCACCATGAGTGGAGTAAGGGCGTTAAGCACACCCGTGAGCGAACTGGGCAATTGAGTCTGTGCTTTTGCAAATAAAAAAGCAGGGATGAAACTCCCCACTAGCCCTACAATCAATAAATAGGTAAGTTGCTGACGGTTTAAGCGGCTAATCCTGGGCATGGACAATGGCAACATGACCAAGCCCGCTGCCAAAATCCGAAATGCCCCTACCTCCCCTGGAGAAAAAACAAGCAATGATTTTTTAATCAGTATAAAAGAACTTCCCCAAATCAAAGCCAGCACGATCAGCAGGCTCCAGCTTTTTAGCAAATGGGAAGGTGAGTTGGCAGTTTCCAAAGGTCGTAGGGATGATCGCTAATAATGTGGGTAAAAATAAGTAAAAATCACTATTTTCGGCTTACCATTCTTCATTTTGGCCAAGGGTATAGGTCTTTAGTTGAACTATCTTTTCATGGCGTTGGTACCAATCGTTGAACACAAACTCCAATTGATTTACCTCAAAACTTCCGAAGGGTAGTTCCTTGAATTGCGCTACTTGATGGAGTAATGACTCAGGGTCGGGGACGGGGTGTCTAAAACGTAGTACTGTACTATGGGCGGTTTTCAGCAGATAGCGTTTGTCCAGGGATTGTTTCACTGTGGAGCTCCCAAATTCCTTCCTGAGGTTTTCCCGGATTTGGTTGAGTTGCCCATCTTCTGGGTATCCTTTGATCAATATTGCTGAAGGAGAAAGGATGACTCCTTTAAAGTGGATCTTAAATGGGGAAATACCCAAAAGGCTTTTTTGGATCACTGGATAATATTCGTCAAGTTTTACCTGTGGCAAGGAAAAACCCTCCTCACAGGAAATGATGGGCATGACCGTCACATGGCAATCTTGGTACCTATAAACATATTGACGGATAGCAAAGTTATTTAGACTGGCCAAAAAAGCCTCCACTTTTCGCCATACCTCCTGACTGGGACGGCATAAAAGTGTTAATCCGTTCCGTTGATCTCTAGGGTCATCAATCTTAGGGTCAGTAACTACACCACCGGTGAGGATTTTTTTTACCGATTCCTGATGAAGCTGCTCATAGTGGGCAGCAAGGTCAGTGTTCATCTATTTATCGCTTTCAAATTTCCTGAAGATCATTTGTAGGAGCTCCTGGACTTCTTCTGAGTTGACATCCCATTCTAGCGTTTGAACATATTTTTCGTTCAGCATTTCCACAGCATCCATGAAGTTATCCATGCTGTCGATTTTTTCCAAGGCATGCTGCATGCGTTCAGGGTCCCCTGCAAAGAGGGACTTTGTGAACATAAAGCGTTGGTTGATGGCAATGTCCTTGCTCAGTTGGTTGATACTTCCCTGCATGAGTCCATATTCTGCCTTCTCAAACCTCGCCCAGGCCAATGCAGGATCTATGCCTCCGTAACTGGTTTCCACAGATGGGGCATCAACCTCATCTTCAGGGGTGATAGGGGAGGGCTTGCTCTCTATCTGCAGGGCAGGTAAGGGACTTCTTTCCCCTTCATTGGGAAACAGCCTGCTGTGGTTGATGGGGAGTGTTTTTTCAAGTTGCTCAAGTAAAGGGAGGGTTTCTTGGTCACTTTCCTTGCCCAGCCACCTATTCAATTCCTTGTAAAGGCCTTCCTTATCCGTTCCTTGTTCGGTCTGCTGCTGTAGACTTTGCCATACTTCAGACCTCCATTTGATATACCTTTTATTTTCCGAAAAATAAACCTCAGGCATTTCTTTCCCTTTTTCGATTTCGGATGTAAAAAACCTCTCGGGATCCACCGCCAAGAGGATTGCTTCGGCAACCGCAACGGCAACTAGTGGTTCAAAGTCGGCTCTACTTACCTTAATGGCATTGGATAGCGCATTTTTGAACGTGATAAAAGCCTCCTCGACTTGTGGCTTATTGAAGTCGAAATAGGGGCTTTGTCGTAATTTGGCGGTATCGGATTGCCATCTTCCGAAAAGCTCCTTTATGATCAGAAGGTTGAGCTGTCGGCAAGGGTTGAGATCAGCGATTTCCCCACCTTCAATAAACTCCTTTTCCTCAAAAAAGCGGGAACAAATCTTTTTTGCGAATTGTCTAGAATAATCTTTTAAGTAATTTTGATCGGTGATTTTACTCATAGCTGCCGGCTTATCTGCGTTTTTCTAAAAACTTGAATGGGGCAAATTGCAGGCCAAAGGACCGTGAACCCCAAAGATTTGGGTAAATTTAGCCAATAAATTCAAACCTCGTAAAAAAACTCCTTACATGTTCATTGAGCCTACCTTACAGCGCCCCAAAGAAAATCGAGGACAGATAGAAGTGATCTGCGGTTCCATGTTTTCCGGCAAGACAGAGGAGCTGATCCGTAGGCTTAACCGGGCACTTATTGCCAAGCAGCGGGTGGAGATTTTCAAGCCTGCCCTGGACAAACGCTATCATGAGGAAGATGTGGTTTCCCATAATGAAAACAGCATAAGATCTACACCTGTGCAGTTTGCCGATGACATCACGCTTTTGGCAGGTAATTGTGATGTTGTGGGGATCGATGAGGTGCAGTTTTTTGACCAGCAGATTGTACAAGTGGCTACTCAGTTGGCAAAAGCTGGCAAAAGAGTGATTTTGGCAGGCCTGGACATGGACTTTGAGGGGCAGCCTTTTGAGCCCATGCCTCAACTTATGGCAGTGGCTGAATATGTGACTAAGGTACATGCCATTTGCATGAAATGCGGTGGGCTGGCGGCTTTCAGCTATAGGTTGAGCCCAGGAAAAGAAAAGGTGGTGTTAGGGGAAAAGGAAAGCTATGAAGCACGATGCAGGTCTTGTTTTTTTGAGGATTAGTATAATTGGGGTCTCTTGGTTACTGCTTTTTCCTCTTCTTTGCAGGGGGCAAGGGGATATCCCGGTGGGCAGTTGGCGGTTTCATTCCTCTTACAACAACATCCTTCAGGTTTCCGGTAGCGATGAAACCCTTTTTGCCAGAAGTCAGTTTGGCCTTTTTTATTTTTCATTGGAGGAAAAAAAACCAATCCCTCTTACCAAACTGGATGGGCTGTACGGGCATGATTTCCAACATCTGTTATTTGACCCGGACACAAAGACACTCCTATTGGTTTATGCGGACGGAACACTAAATTTGGTCAGGGAAAATCGTATTGAGCGATTGGATCAGCTCCGTATCAATGCATTGATAAGAGATAAAACGATCCATCAAGTCAAGCTTTTTCAGGGCAAAGCCTGGCTAGCTGCGGCATTTGGCATTGTGTCGGTGGATTTCCGGGAAGGGATAATAGATGCCGCCTACATTAACCTGGGTGCCAATGGAGAAACCCTGTCCATTTGGGATGTGGACGTGGACGGAGATGAAATTAAGGCATTGAGTGAAGACGGCCTTATGCAGGGGAACCTTGGAGACAACCTGAACGATTTTAATTTCTGGACCAGAATGCCCCTGGGTTTTTCTGCCGGGAGATTTTTGCACTGGGAGGATCAACTCTATTTTTTGGACAATGAGGGAAGTATTCATGCAGGCTTTGAAGAAGGAGGGGAGTGGGTGATAGGAACCGCGGGGGTCAGTCAGATGAAACTCATTCAAGGGCGATTCTTTTTTAACCAGGATCAGGTAATTTACGAGCTTTTGCCAGGTGGGAATATTGAGCCAAGAATAGAAGGCAGCTCTCGCATCCGGGATTTTCACCTTATGGATACTTCCTGGATCTTAGGTTCGGAACAACTCATTATGGAGCCTTCGGGGCAGGTGGTAGCCCCACCTGGCCCCAGTTTCCAGCTACCTGAATTCGTTGCTGGCAGGGGGCAAACCTTGGCCATTCCCTTGCAGGCAGAAGAGGAGGGCTTTGCCGGTTTGGATGTGTTTTCAAAGGGTGTTTGGGAAACAATCAAGTTTCCAGGACTTGTAAATGTGGCAACCACACATGGGGAGGTAATTTATGTAGGTACAAATAAAGGATTGTTTAAGTTGGAGCAGGGGGAAGTTGTTCCCGAAACAATGCCAGAAGGGTTAAGAGATCGGCATATTCATGCCCTCGCTCTTGACGCAGGGGGTTCCATTTGGTTGGTCGCCAATCAGCCTTTTCCGCAACTATGGAAAAGAGCAGATGGAGGTAAATGGGAAAGCTGGGATTTGCCGCAACCGGTGGACAAAATGCTGGTAGACCTAGAGGGTAGGCCCTGGCTGCTTCATCCCATTGGGTTTGGTAGCAACCTTAGACTTTTTCACCCCGAAATGGGGATTAATAGAACCTTTGGCACAAGTGCCAATATGGGTGGTTTGCAAAACGCTCCAATAAGGGACTTTAGCCTGGATGCCACAGGAAACCTTTGGTTAGGCTTGGCACAAGGAGTTGGCTATTTCTTCAATGCCGGAGCTATACAGCAGGAATCTCCCGTAAATGCCATATCGCCCTTGTTGGAAGGGAGGCCACTACTTGCAGGGACGGCGGTAAATGCGGTCCAAATTGCACCTGATAGGAGCATTTGGCTGGGGACTCAGGGGGATGGGTTATGGCATTTTTCCTCAGGGGGAGAGCAATTGCTGTCCCACTTCAACTCAGCCAATTCCCCCCTTCCTTCCAATGAGGTCAGAGGACTGGACATAGATAAAAAGACGGGGGAGGTGTTTATTTCCAGCTCCAGGGGGGGGCTCTCTCACCGTGCCGGAGGTATACTCCCCTCCCGGGAGCTGGACAAGGTGAAGATATTCCCCAATCCTGTGCGACCGGATTTCAACGGGTTGCTTAGCATTGAGGGCCTTACTGATTTTGCCACCCTAAAAGTGGCTACCAGCAATGGAAGGGTGGTGGCCTCCATGCAGGCGGCAGGGGGAAGGGTAACCTGGAACCTTATGGGGCCAGGTGGGCGGAGGATTGCACCGGGGGTATATTGGGTTTATGTTTTGGATGATAAGGGCAGGGAAAGGGCTGCCGGGAAATTTTTGGTAATGTGATGCTGAGAAAGACCAAAGGTATAGTGCTGAGTTACATCAAATACAGGGACAGCTCCATCATCTGTAAGGTGTTTACCCGGGAACTGGGTCTGAGAACCTATGTAGTCAATGGGGTGCGCAGCCAGAAGTCACAAGGAAAAATCGCCTTATACCAACCCCTTTCCCTGCTTGATTTGGTGGTTTATGAAAGGGAAGGTGGAAATGTGCAGCGGATATCGGAGGCCAAATTGGATCATGCCTTTGTACGCATGCCTTTTGATTTTTACCGTTCAGGAGTGGCGTTGTTTATGGCCGAGGTTTTGGGCAAGGCTATATTTGAGGATTATCAAAATGAGGAATTGTTTGATTATATAGACCAGAAGGTAAGGGTGCTGGACGGGGCACAGCTAGTATTGGCTCCTTTTCCTCTGAGATTTTTGATGGAACTTTCCACATATTTAGGTATAGCCCCTTCCAGCGCAGCGCAGTTTTATGAGGAGCTTTCCGTGGACAAGGCGAGTGGCAACTACAAGGAAAGGTTGGTGGCTTTGACCTCTCTTAGGGAAGAAAACGAATTCAAATTGTCAAGGGCATTAAATAAAGCATTGATGGATGACTGGCTTAAGTTCTATGCGTTACACATGGACACCTTTGCGGAGATAAAATCCCTTGAAGTACTAAGGTCGCTAATGGATAGGCCCGGAAACTAGCCAATTCGAAATCACTGCCCATCATGCCATAAAGATTTACCTCCTCTACAGATTCTAGTCCTTCCTGATCACCTTTATGGGGCTAATCCCGGGAATTCCGTTGGTATTTTCATATACATCGTACCCCCGTACGGATTTGGGTTTAAGGTCTTGGACGGGGAAATGTCAGGGATGCCGTTTTGGTGCTCGCAGATGTCATAGCCACCTGGTTGATTGGGTGTAATGGACTTTTCTGGAAGTTTTTACTTCCGTAGTGTGCTGGGGGTAAGTGGTTCTCCGGGAAAATAATATTTAAAATAAACCATTAAAAAAATTTGGCAATTCTAAAAAAATCCAGGAATTTTACCCCTAGATTTTGTTGGGGATTTTTTATAAACTTAAAATTCCGCTTTTTTTTCACGGCCAACCAATATTGTGTGGTTTTATTTTATTTATAATGAAAATGCTTAATTGTATCAAATTTTTATTTCCGGGAATAGTTACGCTTCTTTTGGTTTCCTGTACGAATAATGATGAAATTAATCCAGTAGGTGAAAAGCCCGTGGCTTCAGTTCCTTGGGGCAAAGTTGAAAACTTAAATTTGGATGTATATAACAGCCTGTTTTTAGACGAGAAACTAAGTATTTTGGACAGGAATAATCTTTATTTTGATACGCATGCGGAGGTAGCAAGCAACCCCCAAAGTATAATCAGTTTTCAAACCAGGCTGGGGAGGTACCGTCTTCCCTTATCAAAGGATATTTTTGCTACAAGGTCTGAGACCGAGGTGCTTTTATTCCCAAATGTTGCGGTGAACAGTGACAATTCCCTGGTACTTAACCCTAAAATATGGGATCCGAAATTTTCCTCATTTGAAGACATTCCATTCTGGCAGGGAGATGTGATGGGAATGAACCCAAAGGGGACTTCGGTTTTAATCCCATATAGAACCACTGAAAATGGTTTTGCCACCAGCAATCCTAATTATTTGCTTTTAAAAACAAGATTAGAAGATGATAAGGTTATTATTAAAGAGCATAAGTTAATTAAGGAAACCTTTAGTAGTTATTTTGTGGAAACGGATAGAATCAGCTCTTTCAGTAATTTCTTTTTAATCCAGGTTGAAGGCAAAACGTATAAAATCACCCTTAATGGAGAAATAGAGCTTATCGCTAATTCAGCTTTAAAGGGGGTAGAACTTGAAGATCGGATGTTTTTCTTTGAAGAAAATCGGAATGAAAGTAAAATTGTTGTCTATACTTCAGATGTCTATGGAAATAATTTTTCCCCGCTGGGCGAGTTTAACCTAAGTTTGGAAGTTCTTGGTGCAAATTACAATGTCGTGGATGAACAGGTCATTGGTTATTCAGGGCGAAATATTTTTTTAGTTAATATAAAGAGTAATTCGATTCTGACACAGATGCTCAATAATGAAGGGTTAGAAGGTGCCATCTCCTCCATTACCGAAGTTGGTAAAGATAAAGTGTTGATAACCTTGGTCCGGGCAGGACAGGGTGGAGCTGTGACCAAGCCTTTAGCTAGTTTTTTTGAGAAAATTTAATTCTTCTATGGAAGAGTTAGGATGAGGAAATACAAATGAATTATGAATAACTTGCCCGGCCTGCACCCTACCTCTGCCCTGTATTTTCTTTGAATGGGAGTGCAATGTCTATAATTTCCACCTCAATATTCCTTTCCTTCGCATTAGTTTGAAAATCCATGATGACCTCCAGAATATCATGGTCAATGATCTTGGAATTGGTTCCATCGATAATCACCTTTTTTCCATCACCAATATTCTTTAGGGTTTTGATCAAAGAACCCTTGTTCAAAAAGCTCACTTCTTCGGCCAATACGATATGGATGATATTTTCATCATCTTCCTTGACATCCTTAAAAAAGTGGGAGTTTTTATAATTTCTGATTAAAATAAAGGTAATGCCTACAATCATGCCTAAACCAATTCCCTTCAGCAAGTCGAAGAAAATGATGCCAAGTATGGTGACAAGGAAGGGCAAAAATTGATCTAAGCCTAGGCCATACATGTTTTTGAAGAGGGAAACCTTCGCCAATTTATAACCGATCAGCAGTAAGATGGTAGCCAAACACGCAATGGGGATAAGATTCAATAGGCCGGGAATAAGCAGCACACTTAAGAGCAACAGAAAACCGTGAAAAATCGCGGACATTTTTGTCTTAGCGCCAGAGTTGATATTTGCGGAACTTCTTACGATCACAGCTGTGATGGGCATGCCGCCAATACATCCGTTGACCATATTCCCTATGCCTTGTGCAAAAAGTTCTCTGTTTGGGGGAGAGACCCTTTTTTGGGGATCTAATTTATCCGCAGCTTCCAGGCTAAGCAGGGTTTCCAGGCTGGCCACTATGGCGATGGTTATAGCGATAGCCCAAACATCAAAGTTGAACACCCCGGATAAATCGGGAAACATTATTTGATCTGCAAGGCTACCAAAACCTGTTATCTCAGGAAGACGGACTTTATCCTCATCTTGAAGGTAAAGATTAGGCATAAAGAATTTGAAAAATTTGTTGATTCCTATACTAACCAACACGGCCAACAAGGCCCCCGGTAAAAGCTTCAACCATTTGTGGTTTTTAATTACCGGTTTTTCCCAACCTATCAGGATGGCCAGGGAGACAATGGAAATAAAGACAGCGCCATAGTCCACCGTACCCATTAGGGACTGTAATGCCAAAACCGCTTCAAAGTCATTCACGAAGGGAATGAAATCTTCCACCAATTCACTTTCATGGGTGCCGAATAAATATGGTATTTGTTTGATAATCAGTATTATACCTATTCCGGCCAGCATTCCCTTGATTACAGAAGTTGGAAAATAATAGCCGATGAGTCCAGCCTTCAATATTCCCAAGGTCAATTGAATGGCTCCGGCAATCACAAGGGCCGTAAGAAACAATTCATAAGTCTGCAGGTCTTTTATTGCGGTGAAAACGATTACCGTCAAGCCCGCCGCAGGGCCGGATACAGAGGTGTGTGACCCTGACAAAAATCCCACCACAATACCACCTATTACTCCGGCAATAATCCCAGAAAACAAAGGTGCACCTGATGATAGTGCCACACCCAAACAAAGAGGGAGCGCTACCAAGAAAACCACCAATCCCGCAGGTAAATCAGTGCCTGGGGAGGAAAACAAACCGGAACGATTGGCCATAAATAAAGAAAAATCGAAATGAATGGATATTGAATAAAGGTTGGAAAGGCTTTGCGCAAATTTCTATTTAATTTCCCCCTGAATAAGTAGTTATTATATAAGTGGCATAAATAAGGGGATTCATACCCTTTTTTATGGGGAGAAATATCGTCAAATAAATCTTTTATGAAATTTAATTCTATAGTCTATGTGATGAAGGGTAGATGGTTGATTTGGAAAAAGTTAGTAAAATTATCCCCGTACGGATGAATGGAACCTAAAACAGTCTTTCCCAAAAGAACAGTAGGCTTTGATTTCTGTTAATGCTCTTCAATTTGCCAGCGCAATTTTTACTTTTGTTTTTTTCAGCTTCTCCCCATTTAGGGTTTTCACCAGATTGGAAGCGATATTTCTGCTAACAGCCACATAGCTTGCAAAGTCCATGATGGTAATCAACCCAATATCGGCAGCTTTGGCCCCACCGTTTTTTATCAAAAACCCTGCAATATCCCCTTTGCTTATTTTATCTTTCTTTCCTGCACTGAGATAGAGTAAGGTATATGATGAAGGCACCGAAGGTAGTGTATCTTCTATAATGGCCTCTTCTATGGAGTTTTTATCCAGATACTCCGGTAATTCCTCATCATTCGCTAAAATCAGGTATCCCTTTCCAGAGGCATGCATTCTTGCCGTTCGGCCATTTCTATGGGTGAACGCATCTTTTTTGGGAGGGAGTTGATAATGGACGATATGTTTGATTTCAGGGATATCAAGGCCCCTTGAAGCAAGATCAGTGGCAATCAATAAATTGACCACCCCGCTCCTGAATTTTATCAGGTTCTTTTCCCTGTCCAGCTGTTCCATGCCACCATGAAGGACGGCATGCTCGTAGCGGTGGTCAGTCAGCAGCGTGCTGATTCGGTCTACGGCCTCCCTATGGTTACAAAAAACGAGGCAGGCCTCTCCCTGAAAATGTGAAATCAAACGCATCAGGCCCTGCACTTTTTCTTTGCTAGAGGTGGGAAAAAGCTTCAATTCCAGCTTGGAATCCTTGTTCTGAAACAGAAAATCGACAACCGGGGGATCATCAAACAGGATGAATTCAGGTAGCCGGCCCATTACCGTGGCCGAGGTTAAATAATGGTGTTGAGTGCCCGGTAGCTTTCTGAACACATCCCTCAATTGATCATGAAAGCCCAATTGAAGCGATTTGTCAAACTCGTCCAGGACTATCAATTTGATCGCCTCCATCTGTAGGGAACCTTGGTTGACATGATCGGACAAGCGGCCTGGGGTACCAATGACCACCTCCGGATACTCACCCAAACTGTTTTT
>PXCO01000155.1 GCA_003565295.1 Cyclobacteriaceae bacterium | reverse complement strand
ATCAGGGCGGCTGCCGTAAGCAGCATACCCCTGGAGCTGCCGGTAAGAAAATAAAGGCTGGCCAGGGCGGAAACCAGGCTCAGGAAGGTAGCCTGATTGGGGGTAACTTTCAATTTGATAAAAATTATTGATAGATAGATGGAGATTTTTCGAAAAAAAAGTTTGTCCAGGAAATAATTTTCCTGCTCATTTTTCTGGGCCAACTGCCGGTATTCCCCAACTTTCACTATACCCCTCCTCCATACACCAGAAGCCTAATGATCTACGTTTTACAATGGCATCATCTTCCTGGAAAACTTTAATCTACTTTTTCAAACTTGCGGATCCATTTCCTGCTCTGCCGCAGGGCATTTGCCAGGTATATCGGGGTTATAAATAGCAAGAACAATAACCTTACATTAACTTCATAGGAGAATAATAGAAATCCCCCATGAAAAATATCGGCAGTTACTACCATCATAATCAGAAACAAGGCACCGGGAAAGAACAGCATTTCAGTAATTAACTTCCTGACTTTTACAGCTGCCTTCGCTTGCTGCATCTTATTGATTTGTTCCCTTCTTTTCTCCAACAAATAAAGAATCTCCTGTACACTCTCTTCAAAAACCGAATTATTATCCTTGGCAATCCTCTGGACAATAACCTGGGATGCCATTAGGTTGGGAAAGGCACTTATGCCGATACAAGCAGCAAAGCCTAGAATCACCGCAAACTCGTATCCAAATAATCTATAAACACTAATACCTATAAAAAAAAGCATAAGATTGGTAGAATACTTGTGTATTAGCACATCAAAGTATTTCCCCTGAATAGAAGGTTGCTGCAAACCCACAGCCAAATAATAGCGGGCCAATTCCCCGTCCACATGGTCCAGCAAATGGTAGAAGAAAATTAGCAGAACTGCAATGGCCATATTAATCGGTGAGTTGGACATTAAAAAATAACAGCTTCCCAGGGCAGCTAGCAAGCTTAAAAAAGTGGCATGGTTAGCTCTTATGTTCAGTCGGATAAAAAGGATGGTAAAATAAATGGATATTTTCCTGAAGAAGTACTTGTCAAAAAAATAGTTTTCTTCCTGGTTTTTTTGGCATAATTCCCTGTATCTTTGCACATGCAATTGTTTCGACCGCCCCTCCTAAACCAGGAACCGTATTCCCTGAGAACCTAAACTTACCCAAGTCACACCAATAAATTTTTTACCGTTTCCAAATCATTCCCATCATCAACTTCAGAGCACAGCTCTTCTGAGAAATATACCGGATACAGATGGATCTCAGCGAGGATGTCGTTTAAAGCGTCCTCGGCGTAAACACCTAGATTCCCTAACTCTGCATACTTTTCAATCTCTACAAGCCACCTATGAGAAAAACTTTCAGTAAGCTTATACAAAGGAATTAGAAAACTACAATCTTCTCCGAAGATATCTATCGAGATTTCTCGGATCCGTCCTTCCTGCAATCTGGCCTTAAAGTCTTTTTCAGGCAGCTCGACACTGGGGTTAACCAACACCGTGTTATCATATGGTGAGTCCAGGGTTTTTCGTAAGAGAATGGGGTCAAAAACCAAATCTCCATGCATAAGAATTATATCATCCCTTAAAAAATCCTTAGCCAAAAGCATTGAATAAATATAGTTAGTGGTTTCATAAAGGGGGTTAGCAACAAAGGTAAAAACAACTCCTGGATACCTATTCTCCAGGTATTCCTGAACCTGTTCCGGGAAGGGACCCGTGGTAATTATAATGTCCTGGATATTGTTGTCCAGCAAAATCCTAACCTGCCGGGAGAGGATGGTCTCTTTTCCCTTCAGCGATACCAAGCACTTGGGCTTATCTTTTGTTAAATCTCCCATGCGCTTGCCTACTCCGGAGTTCAACAATAATGCTTTCACAAATAGCTCCTTCCATACAAATGCTTAGGTTTTAGACCTAGAGAGAAACTTCATAAAAGCTTCCTTATTTTCAATGGGGGTTGTAGTTGGGCGTCCCAAATCCTTTCTGCTCCCCTTGTTGACTCTTATCTCCAAAAGGGCAGGGCCCTTTTCTGACAGAAAAGTCTCCATAGACGTTAAGATTTCTTCTTCAGTCTCCGCCACAGCAGCCCACCGGTAACCACAGGCCATGGCAATGGCAGGGATATCCACCATATAACATGCAGTGGGTTGTCCCCCCACGGAATCATGACAGCCATTGTTTAAAACAATGTGCTTAAAGTTGGCCGGAGCCTGCTCTCCAATAATAGCCAGACCCCCCATGTGCATGAGCAAAGCTCCATCACCGTCCAAACAAATAACAGTCTTTTCGGGTTTTGCCAGAGCAATCCCCATGGCGATCTGGGAAGAATGCCCCATGGAGCCTACCGTCAAAAAATCTTTTTCGTGGGAATCCCCCACTTCTTCCCTGTATTCGAATAACTCCCGAGATGTTTTGCCCGTAGTGGAAACCACAACATCCTCAGGTTGAGCTTTTTTGAGGATAAATTTGACAGCCTCTTCCCTGGTAAAAGGGTATGAAGTCTTTCGGTCTGTCTTAAGAGCACAGGGAGCAAAAGTATTTTTCTCTGCCACCAGGGCAAAAGGAGCCTTGCTTTTCTGCATGTACTCCATGGATTTGTCAACTACTTCCTTCGCTTCCTCCAGGGAACCCGGCAGCAAAGCATGGGCTATCCCCAAAGTTTTTAATAAGTCGAGAGTTATTTCACCCTGCTTGGCATGCTGGGGCTCATCCTTTACTCCCGGCTGACCCCGCCAACCGATTAAAAGGTACATGGGAATGCTGTACACCTTAGGGTCTGCCAGAGAGGTCAGAGGGTTTACAGCATTACCCAGACCGGAATTTTGCATGTATACCATCCCGATTTCGCCCAACGCCAAGTAGCGGCCGGCAGCTAAAGAAACGGCATTCCCCTCGTTGGCAGCGATAATGTGTTTATCACTCGGCGTATTATCGGTTACATACGCACAGAAATCCTTGAGAAGGGAATCTGGAACCCCGGTATAAAAATTCACACCCTTGGCCGACAACAAGGAAAAGAATTCTCTACAATCCAGCACGTTACTGACCTCCCGGAATCAAGGTCAAAATTTCCTTGATGGGCATACAGTACTCCCCGCATTCCAAAGCCCGTTCGTTTTCCAAAATACTCTTGGCAGTGTTAACCATGGCAGGGTAGGCGCTGCGTATGAGTTGGTTTGCGTAAATAACAATATTTACTCCTGCCTGATGCAGTTCTGTTTCGGTAATTTGAGCATAGGAGGAAGGCACCGCCACAAGGGGAACCCGCTTGGGAAGTTTGGCATATTCCCGACAAAATTCTAGAATTTCAGCCGGGTCTTTCTCCTTGCTGTGAATCATAATACCATCGGCGCCGGCATCAATATAGGCAGCAGCCCGCTTTAAGGCATCCTCCTGCCCCACCTTCAATATCAGGCTTTCAATACGGGCGATAATCATGAAATCTTCTGTTACCTGGGCATGCTTACCTTCACTAATTTTATGGCAAAAGTTTTCAATGGAGTCCTGCTGCTGCTCCACATCAGTACCGAAGAGGGAGTTCTTTTTAAGCCCCACCTTGTCTTCGATAATGATGGCGGAAACCCCTAACCTTTCCAAAGTCTTAACGGTAAAGGTAAAATGCTCTATCTGCCCTCCCGTATCCCCATCCAGAATAATGGGTTTAGTAGTAACCTCTAAGATATCATTGATGGTATTAAGCCGTGAAGTCAAATCTACTAATTCAATGTCGGGTTTTCCTTTAGCGGTAGAGTCACACAAACTGCTGACCCACATACCGTCAAACTGCCTCACCTGGCCATTTTTCATAACTCTAGTCTTTTCTGCAATTAGTCCGGTAAGGCCGTTATGGGCTTCCATAATTCGCACAATGGGCTGAATCTCCAGAAGTCTTCTAAGCCTTTTCATACGGTTCTGAGGAGTTATGCCAATAGCCTGCAAAGCCTCATCCATTTTGGAAATGGATACCCCTTCGGTGTATGGAACCTCTACCAGTTTGCCGCCCCATTCTTCCAGGGTCTTTATAACTCTCTCACGAATGTTTTGCTGCTCTCCCGTCTGCCAGTCATCCCCGTGAACCACATAATCAGGT
>PXCO01000088.1 GCA_003565295.1 Cyclobacteriaceae bacterium | reverse complement strand
CATTCGCATCTATTTCACTTGGGTAAAAGCATAGAGGGGGCAATCAATTTGCGGCAAATGGTAGTGGATGGGGAATTTGTGCCCTTTACCCCATCCTTGGGTTTGGAATGGGGTTTTTTCGCCAAAGAGACCCATAACCTTACCCTAAAAGGGGCTGCTTCCAAAAATTTTAAGGTACCCACGCTGAATGACCGGTTTTGGTCCCCAGGGGGGAACCCTGATCTGCTTCCTGAAAATAGCTTGAGCGCTGAGATGGGCGTGGTGCAAAAGTGGAAGCGCGGTGCGTTCAACTGGGAGGCCGAGGTGAATTATTACCATATGCTGGTGGACCAATGGATCGTATGGTTGCCAGGGGAAAGTTTTTGGACCCCGGTGAATATCAGAAAAGTAAGGAACCAGGGGATCGAATCTTCTTTTTCCTCAGAATTTTCATTGTCCCAATGGAATCTTTCTGCGGACATCAACTATTCCTACGTACAGGCCCGCATAGCAGGGGATCAGGAGGATGCCGGACGAAGTGTAGGGAATCAGCTTCCTTATACCCCTTTTCATAAAGGCAACAGCTATTTATCGGCTAAAAGAGGCCCCTTCAGCTCATGGGCGAACTACACTTATGTAGGTGACAGGTATGTGGGAACTGATAATTCCACCCAAGTAAATGCATTCGCTTTGTTGGATGCCGGGATAAACTATACGTGGACTATGAAAGCATTTGCCACTTGCAGGTTGGGGATTCAGGTCAATAATTTTTTTGACAATGATTATCAAGTTCTTAGGCTTAGGCCTATGCCAGGAAGAAACTATCAAATTAACATAACCATAGATCTATGAAGATGTACAGAGTTTTACCAAGGTTTTTAATTTTATCACTGGCGATAGTCGCCGCTGCCTGCGGAAATGATCCGGTCGAAGTTCCCAGAGGCCCATTTGAACAGGGCGTGTTAATTATGAATGAAGGGGCATTTGGAGCAAATGACGGGGAGGTCTTTCACTATGACCCCCAGTCCGGGGATATGAGAACCGATATTTTTGAGGAGGTGAATGGAAGACCCTTTGCGGGCCTTATTCAGGACATGCTTCTTTTTGAAGACAGGATTTACTTGGTGGCCAACACCGGTAAAGTGGAAGTGGTGGATGCCCAAAGCTTCCAAAGCGTGGGAAGCGTCAACAACGGGGATTTAGATATTTCCCGGTCACTTTTCAGGGTAGGGCAAAAATTGTTTATCAGTGATTTTGGCCCTTACGACGATAATTTTGCCAGCCCTGATTCCTATGTGGCGGTGGTAAGGGACCCACAAGGCGGTACAGTGGCGCAAAAAATACCTGTATCCAGTGCTCCTGAAGGGATGATCTTTGCAAATGGACACCTGTTTGTGGCTTGTACTGCTGGTGGAGTGGTGGAGGTGATTGACCCAGAAGCAGAGACACTAATGGAAAGCATACCTATTGAAGGGGGAAGTCCTTATTTTTTCCTCGAATATGCGGGGAACACCTACCTGTACGCAAGGGACTCCGAGTCCGTTTATTTTCATCGTATCAACACCCAGGATTTTCAGGTGATCGAGTCAATAGCTATTCCCTTGGCCAATAGCCTGTGGAACGGAAGCCATGCACTAGGCAGCGGGGGTGAAGTATTTATACTTACCTCCAGTGGAGGAGGCACAAGTGTGGCAAAGGTATCCCTGGAAGAAGGGACAGTCTTGGACGAGAGTTTTTATACCGGTACCAATTTTTATGGGCTTGGCTATCATTCAGGAGCTGGGCACCTCTATGTAGGGGAGAATGCAGCCTGGCAAGGAAATGGCACCGTCATTAAATTGGATCCGAACGGAGAGGTAGTGGAGACCCTTACTGCGGGCAGAGGCCCTTCCGGCTTTTTGTTCAGGTAGAAAAAGGAAAGCCAAGAGTTTTGGGGCTCTTGGCTTTACTTTTTTTTATTAAACACCAACCCTCCGCCAGTGCCGATAGGCACGAACGAAATAGTTGCCCCCAGTTTTAACTGGGGGGGTGATTAGAGGGTGTGTTTTCAGTCCCATAGGGACGGCCGATATTTGCCGTTGAAATGGTGACCTATCAGAAGAATAGGCAAGTCCTGTCAAGGGATATTCATTTCACCCATTCGATTCCACCCCTCCATATTTTTGCCCGTAAAATGTCACCTCTCCAATCTGGTATTCTCCCCATCCACTGGTGTCCGTTCCTCACGGTTAGCCAAGTCCCAGGCCGTATGGAAAATGAGTTTGGCTCTTTTTTGCATAAGCTCGAACTCGATTTTGTCCACTGTGTCCGTTGGCTGGTGATAATCATCGTGCACCCCGTTGAAATAAAAGATCACCGGGATATTATGCTTGGCAAAATTGTAGTGATCTGACCGGTAATAAAAGCGGTTGGGATCATCCTCTGCATCATAGGTGTAATCCAGGATAAGGTTGGTATAGGTGATGTTATTGTATTCACTGATGATCTTCAAATGGGAACTGAGCATTTCAGAGCCGATCACATAAATATAATCCTGGTTTTCGGCGTCTTCATATTCATAACCAATCCGTCCCACCATGTCAATATTGAGGTTGTTCACCGTGTTTTCCAATGGGAAGATGGGGTTGTCAGCGTAATATTCCGATCCCAACAATCCTTTTTCTTCCCCGGTTACGTTTAGGAACAAAATGGACCTCCTAGGTCGGTGCCCGTCTTCGGCGGCCTGTGCAAAGGCCTCTGCTATTTCCATAACAGTGACCGTGCCCGAGCCATCATCGTCTGCACCGTTATTGATTTCCCCTTGGCTGTTGATCCCCACATGGTCGTAATGAGAGGAAATCACCAATACCTCTTCTTTCTTATCTGTGCCTTCCAAAAAGGCCAGTACATTTTCTGTTTCCACCCTTTCAATATGTTTGTCAATCTTATAGGTGATGTTTTGTGAGGGAATAACGGAGGGGTCATTTTTTGCGGCTTCCTTAAGCTCTTCAACTGGGGTATCAAAAATTTCCCCCATCTTCTCTGAGCTGACCATGAAAACAGGTCTTTGCGTGGTAGGTTTTTCAAAACCTAGCCTTCCCCTTCCGGAGAGAGCCTTGAAGCGGTTGGCCATACGGTCGAAATTGGCCTGGCCTTCCATGGTCACCACAACCGCACCCAGGGCACCAGCTTCCATTACTTTGTCCACCAGGGCTCCGGAGCGGTTTCCTATGGCCCAAATGCCTACCAATTTGTCTTTTATGTCTATATTTTCCAAGTGTTCATCTGAAACCAATCCCAGAAAGACAAGTTCGGCCTTTTCCCTTTTTTTCATATCCCCGTCCCCCATAAAGATGAAATCTTCATTTTCGATAAGTTTTTTCTTACCAATACTTAGTTCCACTTCGGTCCAAAGGGTACTCACCAACTCAAATTGTTGGAAATATCCACCATTTACCGGCCCTTCCAGTCCTATTTCGCTATAAAAATCCCTGAGATAGGCTGCGGCTAGTTTTTGGCCCTTTTCACCGGTGTCTCTACCCTCCAATTCATCCGAGGCAAGGTAATTAAGATGTCTTTCCAGATCTTGCACAGTGATCATGGAGGCATATTTGATGGCCACTTCATCCTGGCCATATACACAAATCGACAAAAACAGGTTAATAATTAACCCTAATACACTACTTTTTATGTTCATTATGATTTATTTGATTGATTACAGAACCATTTTATACAAAAATGGCTTAATTCTTGGCAAGGTTAGTAAAACAAAAAGGTCAATTTAAAGGTATTTTGAGTATGGGTTTCCTACATAATGACGTTTTATTTCTACCTTTGTTGCGTTAAAGTGAGGCTGGTTTTTATCGCCAAAAATAGCATCATTTTCCTTTAATATGAAATCGAGCATGACGAGCACGTCACACACTGGGATGATTATTCGTAGCGAGATTCCCCCGAAGCGAGTCCGGGGCAGGCTATCCCGAAGATCGGGACAAGTTCCCGAAACAAGTTCGGGACAGGTAATGACCGCTGAAAAGAAAATATAAACACATGAAATCGAGCATGAGGAGAACCTCACACAGAGGGATGATTATCAAAGCGAGATTCCATCTGACCGCTGAAAAACAAATTATAAACAGATGAAAGT
>PXCO01000080.1 GCA_003565295.1 Cyclobacteriaceae bacterium | reverse complement strand
GGTATGAATATGGTAGGAATATTCCTAAATATCTCCCTGTAGGACCACCCGAACATGTACCATTTTCTTAGGTAGTCCAAACTGGACCTTTCCAATGGAGAAATCTCAATACCAAAGCCGCCGGTACTTTCATAAAACTGGTCTCCGAGGAAAACCGCCAGGTCTGCACGGTGTTTTCCGACATTGTCCACCACCTCCTGATCGGGAAAGCCGTGGTCCACGTTGCAACTGAACACGGCCATTTTTACCGCATCCTGTTCCACAGGCTCTTTGGCTATGACCCCTTCATAGTAATAAGGGCGAACACCGGAGGCAAAAGGCAGGTCCACTCGGACACGGTAGGCAACTTCCTCCGTGCTGTCCCAATCCCGGATCACAAACCTGGCCACCCTACCCAACCTGTTGATCTTGCCTTTGAGGAGGGTTTCCCACTGCCCTTGTCTATACACCTCCAGGAAGATCTTATGGTGGACGAAATTTTCAATGGGTGCCATCTGTGCGGTAAGCCGCAATTCATTCTTATGCAGGGTATAATAGGCAAAACAGATAGGCCCAAACTGTCTTTCGGGATGGTGATCGAATTTTTCCCCTGAAAACACCCATGAGGAAAAATCAGCGGAAGGAAGGTCATTTCTTTCCTTTTCCCCACCCACATGGGAAACCAGGGCAATTTGACCTTCCAGCAAGTCCGCCGACAAAGCCTCGTACTCCAAGGAAGCCAAGGTTCCTGTACCATCTGGATCTAACGCCTCAAGCCGCAACCTAAAGCCACTTTCCCCCGGGAAAACTTGCAGTTTTAAATGGACCTCTTGGGAAAGATCCACATTTTCTGACCCTTGGGCTTTTTCCCCAATAAACAATCTTCCAGACCTGGTAAGACCACAATCCAGCCCTTGCCCAAATACTGCCGCGGACCTGTAATCATCAAACCTGCCCTTTGCGCCAAGCCTGAAGGCAGCATAATCTTCGGCACTAGCCCCAATATCCTCTCTGTTTAGGAATGAGATCTTCACCGAGGTGCTAAATCCCTCCCGGCGGTCGGAAAGGTGCATTCCCAGGTGATAAAGTGTCCGGTTCTTACCGCTGACCATGCAGGTGGCCTTGCCTTCGACTATTTTCCAGTCCTGCAGCCTGTTCCCCCAGTATTCAGGGCCAATCCAGTCCAGGTTGGGCCATTGATCCCAATCACTCTTAAAAGTTGATGCAAGGGGTTCATACATGGGTTTATTTAGTGTTTTCAAGGCATATGAACTTGCGGGTAACAGGGTAGAGCCCATGCCTCCTATGGTGATTACTTTTACGGCTTTTCTTCGTTTCATTTATTGATGCATTAGATTGGGTTACTATTGGAATATTAATATTAAAGAAAAATAGCATAAAACACTATTTGCCATTTCTCAAGAGTCGGTAGCTTTTTTAAATGATACTTTGGAACCAACGAATAAAATCACCTGTCGATTTTTGTCAACGGAAATTCCTCATGATCTGTTCGAGCATTGTCTAACATACTAGTTAGCTTGTCCAATACTTTGGGGAATTCAGCGGCTAAATTCTTGCTTTCTACAGGGTCTTTTTCCAAATTATAAAGTTCGACAGGTGATTTATATTTCTTTACGATTTTCCAATCACCACTGCGAACGGCTTGGATTGGACCCTCAGCCTCATTGAATTCCCAGTAGAGGTAGTCGTGCTCCTGCTGACTTCCTTTGTCACCCAATAAGGTCGGCAAATAGGAAATCCCTGTGGTGACAGCTTCGGGATGTAAACCAGCCACTTCACAAACGGTAGGCAAAAAATCCCAAAATGCGGATATATGGTCTGAACGGGTACCTTCTTCAATTTTACCTGTCCATTTGGCAATAAAAGGAACCCTTATCCCCCCTTCATACAGGTCCCTTTTCATACCCCTGAAACCACCGTTGCTGTTAAAAAACCCATCATCATAAACCGGTCCGTTGTCGCTCGTGAAAATTACAAGGGTGTTGTCCTCCAAGCCTAATTCTTCCAGTAAATCCATAACTCTGCCCACATCCCGATCCAATCTTGAAACCATTCCCGCATAGGTGACATTGCCCTCTTCATCATGATGGTAATGTCCCGCTTTCATTTCCCTTTTAGGCCAACCCCTGTCCATATAGGGCATTTTGGAATCTTCCGGCACGGTCAGTTCGTAATGGGGAATGGTATATGACAACATCAGGAAGAAGGAGGTATCCTGGTTATTTTTGATGAAATCCATGGATTCCTCTGTAATCAGATCATGGGTATACTGACCCACTTTCTGTTGGGTCACATTACCTTCCAACATCACTTTCTCCCTGTTTCTCCACAAAAATTCTGGGTAATAATGGTGGGCTTCCACATGGGTCCTATATCCAAAGAAATAATCAAATCCCTGGTCCAGGGGATGCGCCGTGGTGAAGGTTTCATCCATTCCCCATTTCCCTACGATACCATTGACATACCCTGCTCTTTTCAGCTCTTCAGCAACGGTGATGTCTTCGGGTTGCAAGTCAACAGGATTACCACTCAGGGTCCAGGTAGGGTTGCCCCTAACCCTTGTTCTCCCGGTGTGTTGCCCGGTTAAGAGTACTGACCTTGATGGGCCGCAAACCGTTGAACCCGCATAGTGCTGGGTAAAAACCATGCCTTCAGACGCCAACCGATCGATATTCGGCGTTTCAATGTGCTCCTGACCATTGAATCCCACATCCCCATACCCCAAATCATCCGCCATGATGTAAATGATATTCGGATGAGTTGTATTCGTCCTCTCCAAACTGTTATTACAGGAAGTTGCTAATGAAAGAGCAATTAGGGCCGGAAATAGGCATTTGCCTATTTGAGCGATTTTATCGGGTTGGAGTTTTTTAGGCATAAGTCTTAAGTGGTAAGTTTTTTTGAGTTTAAAGATTTGATAAGTCCACGGATTATTTTCGAAACTTCGTCTGCATTTTTTAAAAGATTTTCCTTTTGCTTATCAGAAATGTAGGTTAGTTTTTCGGCTAGGTATAACATTGATTTTACTTCGCTGCAAGAGGCTATTGATAGGTATAAAAACCTTCTAAAATCAGCATCAGAGCTCCTGTCAAATCTTTCCGCACTGTTGTTAGAAACAGAAACTAATTAACTGGGCCCTAATGATAAACCGTCAAGTTTTTATTTTGAATGCCCGGCCCGGACCAAGCTAGTTCCAACTTCGTAGGTTCGTTTGCATTCGACCTTTTTGTAACCAGTTTAATCGGATGAAATCCTTTTTCAAGAATTACTTTTAGAATAATACTCATAGATCAAAGATTTGAATTTTTATTGTTTGCACCTTAAAATCTGTTTGAAGAAACACTAGCAGGGTAAATATTTATTTTTATTCGTGAAAATTCGTGCACTTGCCTGTCAGCAGGCAGGTTCTTGGCCACCTTTCCTTTATTTTCTAAGTATAATTTTGAATCCCGTTCGCAGGTAAATGACGGTATCTTATGGCTGAGAAGCTGATTTATATACCACAAATTCATGAATAGACACTAATGTTTTTTAAGGGGAGGATTTGAGAAGCTGAAATCCATCGTTGGATATACTGACTTTTCGGTATTTTCATAAATTTCCCAAAATTTCTTTCCCTGATTACTGGCAAAAGCCGAAGTGGAATTGCCATCATTTTGCCTTAGGCTTTCTGATTTCAGCACAGCTCTCAAATTTTCTAATTCCTTTGCATATTCAGGGTTTCCCGCTAGGTTATTGAGTTCTTCCCTATCCTTGGAAAGGTCAAACAACTGGGTAAACCGCTTACCCTCCACGGCATATTCAATCAATTTATAGTTGTTTTGCCGGAGGGATCTTTGCCAAGACATGAAGGCAAAGTATAAATATGCTCTATGCATTTTACCTTTATCCTTTATACTCTGCATCAAACTTTTGAACTGTACTTCTTCCGGAACCCGGATACCTGCAAGATCGCATAATGTGGGGTACACATCATAAATATAACAAAGCTGATCTCTTGTTTCACCTTTAGGAATCCCTGGCCCAGAGATAACAAATGGAACACGAATTGAGTGTTCATACACATTTTGTTTCCCCATTAAACCATGTTTCCCCACAGCCAATCCATTATCAGATGCAAAAACGATAATGGTGTTTTCATACTTTCCTGATTTTTCAAGAGCATCCAAGATACGGCCTATCTGCCAATCGTCATGTGAAACCATGGCGTAATAATCAGCAATGTGGCGTTTAATTTCCTGAGCTTGTCGGGGGAATCCTGCAAGGTTCTCATCCCTAATTCTAAGCATCCCATTATCGAAAGGATGCTCAGGCAAGAAAGAGGCCGGCAATTCCATTTCCTCCGGTTCATACCTGTCAAGGAACTCCTCAGGAGCTTGCCTTGGATCATGGGGTGTCTGGAAAGCCACATAAGCAAAAAAGGGCTCTTCGCTTTCCCCTTGATTTTCAAGAAAACGTATTGCTGCATTTGCATATAGCTCAGCTGAATGAACCCCTGTATGGATTTCCTCCTTATCGGGTGAATAATCTCCCTCCGGTGAGAATGGGCACAAGGGCAACTCGTATTGAGAACCTGTCATCCCCCGAAATAATATTTTATCCCCTTGGCTGAATGACCGGGCAAAATGTCCTTTACGTCCCGGCTCATTCTTACCGGTGGCAAATGTGATGTATCCATTTTCCCGAAAAACCTGTGGAAGTGTCCTGTACTTTTCAGATATTTCAAATCCATACATTCCCTGGTTTTCCAAGTTCCACAGCGTTAGTCCACTAAACAACATTGCCCTGGAAGGAGAACATATTGCCGGGGAGCTTCCTCCCATGATGTAAGCATTTGAAAAACTAATGCCATTCTTTACCAATTTATCCATATTGGGCGTAGAAACATCCTTGTTTCCCAATATATTGACTGAAGAATAACTTTGATCATCAGTGAAAATAAATAAAATGTTGGGTTTTTGTAATTCCTCCAAAGGTTGGTCAATCCTACTAATGCCAGGATAAACCCATAGGAACAATGCTGTTGATAACTGCAAAAGGAAGATTATAATATTGAGTTGTATCATTTTATATATTTAAATATTATTATTCTTCAAAAACACTTAAATCCCATTTCGGTGTCCATTGCAAACGAACTTTGTCACCCTCAAAATAAATAGGCAACCATATATATCGACCATCAACAGGATTTTCAGGTACCCACCGGTCAGCCATGAATATGAAAGCATCTTTTCTCCCTTGAACTGGAATAATAAAGGTGCCTTGCGAATGAAAAGTGGTTGAAGAATCCGGACCAATGCCTGGGTTTCCTAATTCCTTCCATGGACCAAATATGTTATCAGACACAGCTGATCGGGCAGCATTTGGAGACCAGCCAGTACAATCCGAGGCAATGAAATAGTATTTCCCTTCACTGGTCTTAAGGATAGTTGGTGCTTCCATGTATCTGTGGATAAAAAACCTGGCGTATCTTCCTGAATGGGTAAGATAATCATCACTTAGTTCGGCTATGTGTAAAGTGCTATTTTCTTCAGAGGAATATAAATGGTAGGCTTTGCCGTCATCATCAACAAACAAATTCATATCTCTGGCCATTTGTCCATGCTCAAAATCCCGGCCTAATATATTCAACGAATCTACATGAGCGGGAAGACAATCCGGACCTCCGCAGTAATTGCTTTTTATGGTATCCGAAACAGGAAATTTATGAAATTCCTGAACGTTAACAGGCCAGACACCTTTGTTTGGTCTCATCGATTTAACGAATACAAAAGGTCCTGTTGGATTATCGGCCACTGCTACACCAGATCTTGCAGCGTTATACTTCTGTCCTTTTAATTCCAGGTGAAACCACATTACAAACTTTTTAGTTTTTTCATTGTAGATTACTTTAGGCCTTTCCAAAATACAACCCTTTGCAATATCTGAGTTAGCATCTAAACTATCTACCGATAAAGCGATTCCTTCATCCTTCCAGTTATATAAATCTTTAGATGAATAAACATGAACCCCTACTTGTGCCGTATTTCCAACACGTCCTTCAACCATATGTTGACCGTACCAATAGTAGGTTTGATCAAAGTACAAGATCCCTCCTCCATGGGCATTTATATGAACACCATTATCATCTTTCCATTCTTCTCCTGGATAAAAAGCGTCATAAGCTTCCTTTTGGTTATTACAAGAAAAAAACAGAGTCAATCCCAAAGAAAAAATTATCATTCGTTTCATATTCATATGTTTAAGCATTTCTATCATTTCTATTTGAATACTTTCAAGAAATGAATCAATCAGTTTATAAGTAGCTGCTCAAAGGTATTTTCTGCGCTTCCGATTACTCCCCAGCCACAGGATCATCCACATAGGTCCTGAATGATGACACTGGCAAAAGACTGGTAGCATACAAGGTTCCAATAACCCAATTGCGCCAGGCATACCTGACTGCCTTTGGCTCAGGCACTTTTTCGCTATTCACAATTACTTTGTTTTTGTCTACTATTTTTGCCTCTGCCGGATAAAAGATTCTATCATCTCCTGAAATCTCAAATCCTTCCAGTTTATCAAAGCAATAAAGTCCTGCTTCTGCATTTTTGAAGCTTAGAAGTATTCCTCCGTCCTTTATTTCATGCGAGTCATACCTGGGTGATGCATAATCAACGGCATTAAAACCATAAGTTTGATTAAGCGCATTATATAATAGGCGATCAGCCACTTCTTTCTTTTTAGGAGGATGAATAGTTTCCCGATCACCAATATCCAGTGTAATTGCAATACCAGAATTTGGAATTAAGTCAAGGCATTCTAATTGCGCCTCGCGGATAAAGGCAGTGTTATTAGTAACTGTCTGAAATTCTTTACTATTTCCATTATATATAAAAGGGGAAATTTGCACATAATAAAACGGGAAATCGCCCAATCCCCAACGAGTTCTCCAATCTCTAACCATCGCAGGAAAAAGTTCTTTGTATTTATTGGGCTCCCAACGATTCGCTTCGCCCTGGTACCATATTACTCCTTTTATGGTATACGGGATCAATGGATGAATCATTGAATTAAATAATGCGGTTGGCGTTTTATTTGGGTTTTTAGTAATCTCAATGTTGTCAAGGTTGATTTCCTGATACCTGTTCATCATATCTTTGCTCATCCATGCCTGGACCGAACTGGCTCCATAGGATGTAGATATTAACCCCACCGGGATATCCAGAATTTCTTGTAACTGCTGTCCAAAGAAATAGCCAACTGCGCTAAAATCAGAAACACTCTCAGGCGTAGCTTGCTGCCACGAAATATACTTCTCAACATCCCTTAAAGGTGTTTTTGAGCCACCCGGGTTAACCGTGAATAGTCGCAGATTTGGATTTTCCGAACGAGTAATTGCTGATAAGGAACCAAATACCGGCTCACCATTACCACCTCGCACCCGCATGGCCATATTTGATTGACCAGAACACAGCCAGACCTCTCCAAACAGCACATTTTCCAATGTAACATCAGAAGTTTCACTGTGTAATTCAATAATCTGAGGCTCTTTACTATTGGTTGTTTTCACTTCAATACGCCAGTTACCCACTTTGTCGGCCTCCAACTGCAATGTATTCATCAACCATGATGCTTTTATCTCTATCTGTTCATAGGGATCTGCCCATCCCCAAAGTGTAACATGCGAATTACGCTGCAAAACCATGTTGGAAGATACTACAGCTGGAAGTATAATTTCTGCATAGACTACCTGAAAAGATAGTAGTTGGAATGCGGCTGCAAGTGTAAAAAGAAGTATTTTTCTCATGTTTGATATTCCTCCAACTTTTGTTAATAATTGAGGGCTTAATCGCATCAATTTATTAGTATTCTATTATCTTTAATAATAACTGACCTGCTCGTTTCATCATAATTAATCAAGTTAGATTTTACCAAACCTTTAAGTTATTCGTTAAAACAAAAACTCATTTTATTTAAAAATGACTAGACTATTCATCTCCTCTACTCCATATATGACTTCCCTCTAATAGATCGTTATACTCCATTTTCAAAAGGTATTTCATTTCCTCAAGTTCCTCCGGATATTTTTCAGCAACATCTTCTGCTTCCTTAATATCTTCGTTCATATTATACAATTCAAAATCAACCAAATGGGCCTGCTTAACCAATGCTTCATTTCCTTCATATAAGTTATGTATCAAGGGGAGGGAGGTAGTATCGGTTTTCAGGCGGGCGAGAATTTTCCAATCATCTGTGCGCATGGAAACCCTGTGTTGATTTATCGCATCATAAAAAGCCCATAAGAGGGGTTTGTGCCTCTCCATCTTTCCGGTTTCAATTACTGGAATCATAGACTGCCCGTCCAGCGCTCTTTCTGGCAGTTTTGCTCCGGAAATCTCTGCAAAAGTGGGCATAAAATCCAACAGCGAGACAACAGCATCTGAAGTACCGTTATAGGTCTCTTTTCCTAACCAGGATATAATACCCGGGACCCGGATTCCTCCCTCAGTTGTCCACAATTTCATTCCTTTTAACGGCCCCGGCGAACCATAGGCCCTTATTGCACCTTTAAAGCGGTGTAAAGTTTCTGGTCCGTTATCTGAACTAAATATAACAAGTGTGTTTTCACCATAATTCTCTTTCAGGTATTCCACCAAACGCCCAACAGCATCATCTATATTAGCCACATTTGCAAAATATTGTGCCTGATCTTCATTTGTCGATTTTGGCAAGTAGTCGTCAACCAAAAACTTCGGCGATTCTATCGGCCCATGGGGTTCGTGAATACAAATCTGCAGATAGAATGGATTTTCGGATTCTCTGATTCGCAACCAATTCAAGGCTTCGTCAACAACAATCTGGCAACTAAAACCTTTCAATTCCCCTACTTCTTCGCCATTGCGCACAAAATTAGTTGGGTTTTCATGACTTGGCCTTGCGACGTTCTGCGTAGCAAACCAATGGTCGAAACCAAAATAACCAGGTGTTGGCTGTTCATCGCTGTTAAACTTTGAATTAAGATGCCATTTTCCCGATAAAAAGGTCGAATACCCCACCTCCTTTAGCATGGCAGGAATCGTTTGCTCATCAGCTTGTAAATGAACCATATCAAGATAGTCTTCCACTTCTCCGTTCGCTGGCCGTATATAATCATAGATGCCTGCTCGATTAGGACTTCTACCTGTGAGCATACCTGCACGCGCCGGAGAACAAACCGGTGCTGCAGAATAGAAGCTGGTAAACTTAATGCCTGCTTCAGCCAATTTATCCAAATTAGGCGTTTGAATGATCGGATGCCCATACGCGGATAAATCACCATATCCTAAATCATCACATAGGATTACCACGATATTGGGTCGGTTTTCTTTAGCTTCAGATTTAAAAGAGAAAAACAAACTTGTTAATAGAAAAAGAAAAATTATACTTTTAAATCGGTTCATTTTATTTGTTTTTGTTAGTCTCCTATATCTATGCCACTATTTTCTATTGGTACCCAATGCATCACCAATCTTACCCAACTGTTCCATAAAATCGTCCGATATGGTTCCATTTCGCAATGGCGGAACGTCCCAGGTTACCGCACCGCCTTGTTCATTAACATCCAGGCTATACTTTACAATTTGTTCTGCGGTAAACCTGGGGTCGCCTTCTCCCCATGTTTTGCCTAAATAGCTTAAAATGTGGATTTGATTTCCATCAATCGTTTGATCGTAGGTATGCCTGTAACTTATGCTTTCAGGATTATTAATTTCTCCTGCGGTGTAATCCTCGTAAGGAGTAATCGACATTATTCTGGGAAAAACACCCGGGTTAAAAGCGACACTACTGTTCGGATTACCGGCACGGGCGGCGGCGGCCATGGAAGCAAAATTTGGAATATCCGGGTGTCTGAAATGCATATTGGGTGTATAACAACCATCTATCCACCATCCAGAGACTTTATCGCCCCAACGCATGGAAAATTCCCTGATAACTTCCTGCCAGCGCAGATACATTTCTGCCTTTCTTGGATCATCACTATCGAATGCAAATGCTTTTACTTCTTCCGGATTAAAACGAAACTTAGAAGATACGTAGGTAATTAGCTTAATTCCATATTGATCCAGAGCTTGATGTAAATCAACTATTAGATCGCGGTTGCTGCTAATACTGGGCGCTTGCCCCATATAATGCTCATACATTGAATTTGGTGCCATAAAAAATCCTCCCACATGTCGAATTGTAATGATCAGATATCCGGCACCTACATCCGACAATTGCTTTGCAAGCCCTTCACAATCAAAATTATCTATAAGATAATTCCATTTGTCAATGTTGATTGAGTCCTTATCCAGTTTATTTTCCGATGCTAAGATTGCGGCACTGTAATGTAACATTACTCCCCATTTTGCATCTTTCATCCATGATGCCCTGTTTTGAGCATTTACTGACAGCGTTATTGTACTCAGTAATAATATTGTAATAATTATTGTATTTCTCATCTCAATTATATTTTATAAATAATAATTTGTTCTTAACAGATGGTTTACCTGAATAAATCAATAACCCGGATTTTGCGGATATCCTGGCGAAGCTTGGTGATAGAAGGCCAACCGACATTATTAAATACCATGTTGGCTACTACCTGAAGAATCCTTAATTTGTCTAATTCATTCATTTACAGAATCAATGAGCGCTCCTATATTTGACAGGTCCAATAAAATTGAGGCCTAGAGCAACAACCTTTTCTATTTGGAACTCATCCTTCAAATACTACTACTTTGTAAGGTTAGCTTATGGGTCTGACACTGTGGTCAAACATATTTTGCTTGCCCATCAGCCCATGGTATCCCACGGCCAGGCCATGGTCGAAAGTGAAAATAATAGGTGTTGTCCCTTTTCCCCGTTGCCTCCAGGGTATCCAAAATTTTACCGATCTGTGCATCCATATGGCTGATGATGGCATAGTACTCCTGGATGTTTTTCCGTACCGCATAGGCCGTTCTTGGAAAGGGATCCAAGGCCTCATTCCTTTTTGGTTGATTCATAAAGTTTGTATTTAAGGGATGGCTAAGTCGGTTGATTATTAGCCATCCCTATTTAAAATTAATGAAAATATTAATCACAATGCCTTAAAACCCCGGATTTTGGACCAAATTAGCATTCTCAGCCAAACGATTAAAACCAAAAGGCAGGTAATACCTTCTCGGTTCAAATACCCGTTCAAGGTTTTCAGCATTTCTTAGAGTAATGGCATACTTATCTTCATCCAAATGGTAACTATACACCATCCCGGCAGTTCTCACTGAAAGCACCTCGTGGGCAATTCTCCATCTCACCAGATCATAGTACCTATGGTCTTCAAAACAAAGCTCTACCTGCCTTTCATTTCTGATTTTTTCTTCATCAAGTTGAGTATGAAGCGGCATTCCGGCCCTTTCTCTTATTTGGTTGATGGCATCCAATGATTCTCCAGCCCTGTTTAAATAATAGGCCGCCTCAGCGTAGTTCAACAATGTCTCCGCATAACGAAATATTACGTAATCCTGACCTGAATTGGCTGCTTGAGGCAAGGTATTGGAATCATCCACTCTTTTTCTCAATTTAAAACCTGTCCTTATCCTGTTTCTCTGGGGGGCAGCTCCTGGAAAGGTTTCTCCATTTATGGTTTGGAAACTTTGTGCTTCCTGGGTGGAAACCCTCCTTTCTCCATTTTCAAAATATACGGTATTGGAATGAAAGAAAACCTTTCTCCCTTGAAATTCGGTTTCAGGATAAAAAACTGATGCCCTAAATCTAGGATCCCTTTTGCCAAAGAAATCATCAATATCCCATAGGTTTTGGTTGGTAAATTGAGACCGTTCAATTTTTCCTGACCTACCATCTATAAAGTCAAATAGTTCTACAAAATCGTACATCACCGTCCAATTGGAATTCCAAGTCGCATTGAATCCAGCTGGAAAAGCCATGAAATCCAAATCATGCCCTTTGATAAACGGTTCAAAAATTTCCGCAAAAATAATTTCATCATTACCTTCGTCAAGAAAAATGTTTCTGTAGTTCTGAACCCTATCGGGGTTTTGGTCATAAAGCTGGAATAAACCTGAATCTATTATTTTTTTTGATGCATTATAGGACCGCTCAAAAAATTCATTTTGGCGGCTGGAAGGTATTCCAACTACCCCATCTAGCCCCACACTTCCATTTCTGGCAATACTTGCGGCATAGAGCATTGCCCTACTTTGCAGCATCAATACTGCATACCTATCAGCACGACCGTTGGCACCTGTTTTATTTTCGGAATAATCGTTTAGGATATCTTCAAGTTCATTGAAAATAAAATCATAAACATCTTCTTCCTTGTCCCTGGAAACCCTCAAATTTTCAATGGGTTCATTGATATCCTGCAAACGCAGGACCAATGGAACTCCGCCAAAAGTTTTCACCATTTCAAAATAGGCAAAGGCCCTGAGAAATCTGACTTCTGCTTTTTTCATGGTGATGTATTCTTGAGAAAATGTAGTGCTGGATTCAATTTCTTCCAAAAGAAAATTCATGTCGCGAATTGGCGTATACAACCATCTATCCAGATTTCCTGGACCGGTTTCTGCAATAAATTGCCTTGTAGCTACACCGTTTGCCGGCTGCCAATTGCCAAAACCAGTGTATTCAGCACCAGCTGCACCTCTGATACCCATAAAAACATCCGTACCTGGTTGGAAATTGATTCGCTCATACAAATCTGCAATATACGCTTCGGTCAGGTTTTGATCCTCAAAAACCAGGTTCTCTGAAATAAAATCAGGTTGCTTATCCAAATTGTCAAAACAACTGGAGGTTATCAAAATTAAGGTTAATAAATATATGTACTTTTTCATGTTATATTTTTTCAGTGTTGTAATTTAAATACCTAACATGATACCTAGCGTATAGGATCTTAGCAGAGGAAGTCCGAAACCTCCTACGTTTGAGGATTGCTCAGGATCAAGAATACCATTGAATATCCCTAATCTGGAAAATGTCATCAGGTTCTCCCCTGCCACATAAAACCGGATACTTCGGGTCCAAACTTTTTGGGCAACAACCTGGGGTACATTATAAGATAATTGCGCTGTTCTTAGTCTCAAATAGGTTCCGTCCTTTAACCAAAAGTCAGAATTCACATTGTTCCAAGGTCTTCTGCCATCAAAATCAAAGGCTGGAAGTTGTGCATTTGGATTATTGCCTACCCCGGGATTGTTGGGGTCCTGGGTCCAACTGTATTTAGTGTGGATGGCCATAGGTACAATTTCATTGTCGAAAGGATTTCGATACATTCCACTCACATTGATGTTGAATCGGCTTGCTCCCTGCCAAACAGTAGTCAAAGCGAAATTATTATAGGTTAAATTTAAGTTGAGCCCAAAGTTGATTTCGGGAAATCCACTATAACCGATCTGCTGTAAATCATACCTGTCAATTACGCCATCAGGTACGCCATCTGGACCACTTACATCCAAATACCTGATATCCCCGACTCTAGGGGTACCGTTAATGGTGACCACATCGTGATTGGCTATCCAGGTTTCCACTTCTTCCTGAGAGTTGAAGATGCCATCGGTACGGTAACCAAACCAACGGTTGACCCATTGATTGGAATTTCTGTCTATCCTTACCTGATTGGGGTCGTCAAAGTCTATATTTTCCTGGAATTTTTCATATCGCTGTCTGGCATAGGTAAAGTTTCCACTCACATCCAATTTTACCTTACCTATATTAGTTTGATAACCGACCAAAAACTCAAACCCTCTATCACTTCTTGAATCAAGGTTAAATAAAGGAAGATTGGCCCCGAAGGTGGATGGCAATCCTTCTAAAGGCCGTCGTAAAAGCCCGTCCCTATACCTGTAGAAAACATCCACATTACCGTACAATTTACCTTGAAACAAACCAAAATCCATACCTGCATTATACATAGTTGTTTCTTCCCAAGTAATAAATGGATTGGCCAGACCTGTGGTTCTAATTTGAGTAGTTGGATTTGCCCGATCCAGGTAGTAAACCTGAGCCAATTCAGAAAATCCGCTTAAATACTGAAAAGCGGTATTTCCGACATTGGCATCTATACCCGTCTGTGTGTAGCTAAGCCTTAATTTCATTTCATCAACGGTATTGCTGTTCCTTAGAAATTCTTCATTGTGAATTTTCCATCCCGCAGAAACTGAGGGGAAAAATCCCCACCTTACTTCCGGGTCAAATTTAGAGCTACCGTCTACCCTAAAGGTACCCTCTAAAAGAAACCTGTTGTCAAACTCATAATTCACTCGACCTGCATAACTAGACCTACCATAACCAACCATAACACCGGTTCCACCTGTTGTGGTAAGTGCATCATCCCCCGCAGACAATTGAGGGATACTGGGAGACAACAGGTTCCTTCTCAACGCAGAGGTGATATTTATTACATTATCTTCCATTTCATAAAAAACCAATCCGCCTACCTTATGCTTTTCAAATTGTCTTTGGTAATCCATAAAAAAGCGGGAAAGTACCCTTCTATTTGGGTCATTCTCATTTCCTCCAATTCTTTTTGAAAATTGATTAACGGACCTATTCCCCCGTAAAATATATTCTTCATTGATTGGGTTATATTCAAACACTTCAAATGGTTTGGCTAAAGTTTCATTGTAAATATTTCTCATCCTTACATTGAATCTAAAACCCATGTTCAGCCCCTCTATATTTGGAACATCGTAATCAAGTTGAAGTGCTGCCGCTATCGTTTCCAACTTGGTGTAATTGAATCCTGAAAAATCCTTTCTTGTACCTCCTACAGGGTTTCTTTCTGTAAATCCAGAATATGGAACCCTGGATGGATCAGGTAATTCTGTGGGAAAAAACGGTTGTGCAGTCTGGAGGTTTCTCCAGATTGTAGCTGGATCAAATTCGGCATAATCCCTTTCTTCTTCTATATAAGAGGTCATTAAAGACAAATTAATCCGTTTCCCTATTTTAGCGTCCAGGTTATTTGTAATGTTTATTTTTCTATAATCATAATCTCCATTAAAAAGGCCGTTTTGTGTCAAATATCCAACCGAGGAGTAAAATCTCACATTTTCATTTCCTCCACTGGCATTGATGTTATTCGCATTAATACGGCCACCACCGTCCCTAAGCAATGCGCTTATCCAATCATGGCTTTGCAGTTCTCCACTTTGGTATTGGTTAAGTCTTTCCTCTGTAAATTCTCCATAATTAATGTCCTGCCCAGGATTGTTAGGGTCATATTGTCCGTTGAGATGACCTGCTCTAGCCATTCGGATATATCCCGCAGCATCAGCATGCCGAGGAAATAAGGTTGGGTTTTGGACCCCAGCATAGGAATGAACGTTTAATTGTACCGCTCCCTCTTTTCCTTTTTTGGTGGTGATCAAAATCACCCCGTTACCTGCCCTCGCTCCATATATAGCTGCTGAGGCATCCTTCAATACAGATATAGATTCGATGTCATTTGGATCAATTCTGTCCAAAAATGATTCCACACCATCAACAATCACCAGGGCATTGCCGAATCCTCTGATCCTTAAATCAGCATTGTCGGCACCAGGAAGTCCAGGTGTTTGCATGGATAAAACCCCGGGCACCCGCCCAGCAAATAGGTTCTTCACATTGGTGACAGGAACAGTAACCACATCCTCAGTATTCAGCGTAGCGACTGAACCTGTAATATCTGACCGCTTTTGCGTACCATAACCGATTACTACCACCTCATCAAGAGATGATTCATTAGGCTCCATGGAAACTTCAATCTGTGATTGATTGGAAACTGTAATTCTCTTGGTCTGGTATCCAATAAATGAAACCAGCAAAACGGCTCCTTCATCTACTTCCAATGAAAAATTGCCGTCAATGTCTGAAACGGTACCTGTAGTAGTATTCTCAACTGTAACGGTAGCCCCCGGTAATGGCTCTCCATTTTCATCTGTGACCGTTCCTGTAACTGTAATATCCACTTCTTTTTTTTCTATCAATACAGCCGTGTTATTTTTCGATTTCTTTACATGGATATTATAATCCACCTGTTTAAAGCTGAGGTTGGTCTGTGTTGCCAAGCTTAAAAGAACGTCGTAGAGGGAGTTGTTGTCCGCAGTCACCCCCACGTTGGGGATTTCCCTCAGCTCTTTGTTGGTGAACACAAAATTATATCCCGTTCTTTTTTCCAGTTCCCGAAATACACGCACAATTTTTACATCCTCTAGCGAAAGGGACACCGCCACTTCCTCTATGTTCTTGACTTGGGCATTCCCGTTCCATGCTAGTAGGAGACTCATGGTAAGGCATTGGAAAAGGAATGCAATGGAGAATAACTTGGTCATGTGCAATACATGCTTAAGTATTGTTTTTTTCATATCTTTGAATGGTTTGTTTAGGCTATGCCAATTGTTTAAGCAGACTTTCACCGGAACAGAGATGGCCGTCTCTGTGGCCGGAAATTACTGGCCATGGGTGTTAGCGCATCCATGGCTTTTTTTCAATTTTCTAGATGATTACAACATAGGCAGAACGTTAATTATGATGAGTTGTCAAATCTTAGGGTAACCCGGTCCTTATCCACTTGAAAATCAAACCGGGCAGAATAACTCAATCCTTCCAGTACGCCTTTCAGGGTCTGGTCCACAAACTTCCCGGAAAGGAGCACCCCCCTACCGGGCCGGTTTACCACTTCTATTTTGACCCCATACCAGTTTTCCAGCACCCTAATGGCTTCTTCCATAGGCGTCTGTTCAAACAGGATGGTCTTTTTTGTCCAGGCCAGTACTTTTTCTTCGCTGAACCTGTGCTTCTTATGCGATCCCTTCCCCACTTCCACATTCAATGCCTCTCCGGGATGTAAATCAATGTGATAGGCCTGCTCAAATTCCATGGTCACGTTGACCCTTCCTGTAAGAAGGGACACATCATGGCTTTCGTTTTCGTAGGCGCTGATGTTAAAGGAGGTGCCCAAAGCAGTGGTGGACACAGGGCCGGTCTTCACTGTAAAAGGTCTTAGGCTGTCCTTGGCCACCTCAAAGTACGCCTCGCCGGTGAGAAACAGCTCCCGTCTGTCCATTTCAAAATTCTTAACATACCGTAAAGTACTTCCTG
>PXCO01000371.1 GCA_003565295.1 Cyclobacteriaceae bacterium | reverse complement strand
GTTTTTGTGATCCGGTTCGCAAAGAGACTCAAAGGGCAGGGAGGATTTTTTTAAGTTTTATCCCTTGACTGCCCCCATTGAAGGGTTAGTTGCCACGGATGAACAGATGTCTTTGAGACTAATGAAAAATGTGATCTGAGATTGGTAGCGTGAACCCCCAAAAATCCTATCTGTGCATCTGTGGCTTTTTGCCCCTTATTTGTGCGCATCACTGCCAGCCAGATGGGTGGGTGTGGCCACCATTACCCCATCCTTGGATCAATTTTTGCTATTTTCCTGTTTAGCCCTACCCAGACCAACTATCCATGAGCTTTCTAAAAAAGTGCCTATCCCTTTCCAAAACTTCCTTCAACATCTTCGCGGAAAACCACCCCGTGAAGTTTGCCTCAGCCATTGCTTACTTTTCCCTGTTTGCGCTGCCTTCCATGCTGCTCATTATCGTCTATTTCTTTAGCATCTTCTTTTCAGTAGAGTACATATTCGACGAACTCAAAGAGCAGCTGTCCAACGTAGTCGGGGAAGAGGGTGCCAATATCGTGGTGGTGATCACTGAGAATTATAAGGAACAAGCAGCAGAGAGTATTTTCTCCCAGCTCATTTATTCAGTGGTCATCTTCTGGCTTTCCACGCAGCTTTTTCGGCTTTTTCAAAACTCCCTCAATGACCTATGGCGGGTTAAACCTGATTTTGACAACCTTTGGGAAAGGATTTGGATGGAACGAATCCTTACCTTCTTCCTGGTAATGGGATCAGGTATATTGCTTTTTTCCTCTGTGGCGGTGGAATGGTTTCTGGAACTGCTGTTGGGTTCAGGCGGAGGGGAGGGAAATTGGACCCTCACCTCGATTCTTGTCAATACTATAACGGCTGTTTTGGTGTTCCTGTGGTTCAGCCTTTTGTACAAAGTGCTTCCGGCGGTACGGATTCAGTGGGGCCCCACCTTTGTCGGGGCTTTGGTGACTTCGATATTGATCATAATCGGATATTTTTTACTCTGGGAATTTGTGGTAAAACGTGACCTGGAGGATTTTTATGATGTGGTGGCTTCCATCGTCGTGGTGTTGCTGTGGATTTTCTATTCCTCCCTGGTGTTTCTATTCGGAGCCAGTTTTACAAAGGCCCATGCGATGGACCGTGGCAAAGCCTTAGAACCGGAATCATACGCCTATAAATTTAAGAAGGTTAGAGATGATGGTTAATGGCAAAATCGTTCAACCCAAATTTATGGCAAACGACGTTGTAAGGGGGGGACCTTCATGTTGGTTTGGTCAAAGCATCCAGTATCAAAGGGTATACCTGCTATCCAAAGTAGATTCTTGTGATATTATACTGTAAACGGCATTTCCAGGAAGTCCATTTGTATTATCTCATTCTGTGAATAGAAATTGCTGATCTGATACCCCTGCACTTATTGATTATGGATGTAAATACCTCATTGCTTCAACAGCAATCAAGAAGAATAGAGATAAGAACAGCGTAGGTTTTTAAGCCCTAGTACTTTTCTTACATTTCGTTGACAGTTGTTTATTTTGCAATGGAGAAGGAGAAGGTACTGCCTCTGTTGGGTTCAGATACCACATTTATTTTGCCACCATGATTTTCCGCTATTTTTTTGCAAATCGCAAGGCCTATTCCGGTGCCGCTGTATTCTTCCTTGCGGTGCAATCTCTGAAATATGTTGAAAATTTTCTCCGAATATTCTGGTTCAATTCCAATACCGTTGTCCTTTATTTCAAAGTGCCAAAATTCTTCATCCTGGTAAGAGGTGATTTCTATTTCGGGACTACTGTCCCGCTTTTGATACTTAACTGCATTGTTTATCAGATTCTGAAAAAGTTGACGCATGGACACTTTTGAAGCATTAATTACAGGCAGTTTTTCAACTTTAACAACAGCTTTTTGTTCAGTAATCAATATTTTGTTTAATTCAAGAGCTTCCTGTATAAGATCATTCATATCGATCTCTTCCTTTTCGATATCAATACGCCCAATTCTAGAAAATTCTAGCAGGTCATGAATAATTTGCCGCATACGCATGGCCCCGTCAGTTGCAAAATGAATATATTTTTTGCCCCTCTCATCCAGCAAATGATCATACTTCCTTTCTAACTTCGTCAGGAAGTTAGTAATCATCCGCAGCGGTTCCTGCAGATCGTGCGAGGCTACATAAGCAAACTGTTCCAGTTCAGTATTTGAAGCGGCCAGTTCTTTGGTCTGGTTTTCCAGCGAAAGATTCAGTGTTACTAGTCGCTGTTCAGACTCTTTACGCGTTGTGATATCATTGATTACCAAAATAAGCCCATTTTCATCCTCCTCTGAATATTCGAACCTGGCTGAGGTAATACTTAAAATTTGAATAGTGTTGTGTTGTGTTTCTCTTTTGACTTCCAGTGCTTCACCCTGATCGTTGCCATAGGCCATGCTAATGCTTTTTTTGAGATAATCTTTTAATTTATTACCTTCCTCGTGTTCAAAGAGATGGGATAGAGTGGCACCCAAAACCTGAGATTCATTTTTTTCGAAAATGGAAGTTGCTTCTTTATTCCATCCCAAAACTTTTCCCTGACTGCTCACAATTGCTATTCCTACAGGTGTAATATCCAGCAGCTTATTGATAAATTGCTGATGGTAACTCTGTTTCCGGGACGGAACTAATGAGGAAATTTTTGAATTGGTATCTTCAATGATCGCACGATACTTAACCGCTTGCAAGCTCTCCCCAAGAATCCTCCCGAGATTCTCCCAGTCACTTTCATGAAGGCATGTAACGTTTGTGCCGATAAACGGTGAAAAACGGATGGCCTCTTTAAGGTTTCCGGTACTCTTTTCTGATCTTCCCAGCAGCGCGATTTTTGCATTTTTATTAAATGAATGAAAGCGCTGGGCACTCTGTATAGGGTCTTCTACATCACTGCCGATAATAAATGTTACCACCTCTCCTTGGAATGGCTGTTCCTTCAGGTCACCGAATGTTTTGATTGACTCTACTCGCGTACGTTCCTCGCCAACTATATCCGATAGTTGTTGTACAAGATCATTGTTTTCCGTCTGGATCAAATAGATATAATCTTGTTCTGCTATGGCCGTCTTCCTTGTCATATTTCGTTATTAACCATTCATCAATTTCCTAAAAGCGGCAGATTCAGCAGGGCTCTTCCTGTCCATGTCCTTAACAGGTGAGTAGTTGGAGCCATTACATGGGAGGCTCGTGCATCCCGTAGATGTCGGGAAAGCTTTCCCTCTTGTGCGTAGGCAGTTCCACCCATCAGGGTCATTACCTCATTTACCACATTCACTACACAATCGGAGACTTCTGCTTTGGCACTTAAAATAGAGAGCAAAGCCCCATCTTTCCCGGCATCCCCCTTGGCTGCCGCAGAATAGATAAGTTGACGTGAACGCTCCACCTTGGCCCACAAGACACCTAACTGATGCTGTAAGACCGGTTGTTCAGATAATGAAGTTCCGCTGTGGGTATGAGACCGATGCTGTAAATGTTCAATCGCCTCCTGCAAGGCAGCTGATGCGATACCCAGATATGTTCCAGCCATGGCTGTAATAAAGTAGGGGCTAACCACTTCAAAGACATACCATATTTCATCACCCTGCTCACCAAGCAAATTTTCAGCAGGGAGTTCGAGGTCTTTTATTTCAACATTACGGGATGCGTTTCCTTTCATGCCGATTCCCCCCCAGGGTTCTTTCCATTCGATTCCATCTGTTTGATCGGGAACAACGACACACGAAAAATGACCAATATGCGTATTCGGGTCGGGAATCACAGCAGTGACTACATAAGAATCGGCGTGGCTGCCATTGGTCACAAACGATTTTGTTCCGTTTAGAATAAAATCACCATTCTTCTTTTTAACAAGTTTGGCCTCAGGAATATAAAAATTAGAGCCTGTTCCCGGTTCACTTAACGAGAGCGTGGTAAGATGTTTGCCTTGGACGATAGGAATCAGGAATTTTTCTTCCTGTTTCGGTGTGGCTTTTGCGGATAACACAGCAGATGCCACCAGATGCATGCCAAAACACATGGAGGTTGATGCGCAGTGGCTGCCCATAATTTCACAAACTTTTGCGACACCCGATAGTCCCTGACCGTGGCCGCCAAGCCTG
>PXCO01000024.1 GCA_003565295.1 Cyclobacteriaceae bacterium | reverse complement strand
TGCTGGGCCATCCTTCAGGCTGAAGGCACTAACTTATTGCATTGGGAAGAAGAGGGCAGGTCTATCAAAACCGCTATTGATTACCTGCTCCACTATGTAAAGTCCCCTGATGACTGGCCCTGGCACGAGGGTCAGCGCCCCGGCTCACCCGAATCCTGGCCGGGAAACCTTATGGAGGCAATGGAACTCATTTACGATGCGGAAGAATATGGTGCATACGCTGCACCGGCCAGGCCCATCAGCTATCCCACCCATCATTTTGCCTGGACCTTTCCCACTTTAATGAAACCTAAAATGGCCTATCAGAAATGAGGTTCCACAGGAAAATAAAGAAAGATGGCTTTGGATTCAGGTTTTCCTTGGAGGGATGGGTGGATGATGCAGCGCTATCAGCTAAACCCTGGATAAATGATCCTGAAAGGCTAGGAACACTTATTAGTATTACCCTTTTACCGGGACAAAATCATTGAAAAGCAATAAATAGACATTAAAAAAAATAGACATTAATTAGCAAGCTAAAACCCATTAACTATGAAAAACTTAAGTTTACTATACCATCAAATAAAGCATAAGGCCTTTTCCGGACTGCTTTCTTTAGCACTCCTAACACTTGTGTTTTATAATGGCCATGCCCTTTCAGAAAGGCCGGGAGAAAATGACCCTCCAAAATTGGATAACCCCATTACCGAGGCATACCTTAAGCGGAACTTGAGGAAATCCAGCCCAAAATTAGTTTTGACCCCTTCACTGGAGAGGCAGTTAAAGAGGAAGATCAAAAATGATCCTATGGTAGGCAATTTCTATGAGGGCATCAAACTGAATGCTGAGGAGGTGCTGAAGCAGCCGGTGCTCACCCGCCAAATGACAGGGCGGCGACTCTTGGGTGTTTCCAGGGACATGCTACATAGGATTAACGTATTGGGGATGGCGTACCGCATCGATGGGGATAAACGCTACCTGGATAAGATAAACGAAGAAGTAATTGCAGTCAGCAAATTTTCGGATTGGAACCCTTCCCATTTTCTGGATGTGGCGGAAATGTCCATGGCGGTGGCCTTGGCCATTGACTGGGTAGGTAAGGACTTACCCAAGGCAACCGTAGAAATGGCCAAGGATGCCCTGATTGAAAAAGGCATTAACCCTAGCTGGGAAGGGAACCGTGGCTGGATTGATGGCACCAACAACTGGAACCAGGTTTGTAATGGAGGCATGATTGCCGCAGCCATTATGATTGCCGACAGGGATCCTGCCCTTGCCGCTAAAACAATTAGTCGCTCATTGGACGGCATGCCCCATGCTTTGGCAGAGTACGGTCCTGATGGGGTGTATCCTGAAGGTTCCACTTATTGGAGCTATGGGACCAGTTTTTCAGTTATTACCTCAGCATTGTTGGAATCTGCATTTGGGACGGATTTCGGAATAGCGGAATATCCGGCCTTCAAAGAGAGTGCGGATTTCAGGGTATTGAGCATAGCACCCTCCGGTTGGTATTATAATTTTGCCGATTGTGGAGATAAACACGGCACTTCAGGGGATATAACCCTGGCATGGTTTGGTACCAAGACGGGAAATCCACTTTATGTGGAAAAGGAAAAATTCATGCAACCCGCCGAGGACATGGGAAAATTGCATAGAATAGCAGGTGCAGGATTGGTATGGTTATCCCAGTTTGAAGCTACCGAAAAGGAGTCCTTGCCATTGGCCTGGAAAGGGGATGGCACTAATCCCATCACCATCTTCAGGGATGGCAAGGAGGGCCCGGACAGCTATTATTTTGGAGGAAAAGGTGGAAGGGCGACCATCAGCCACGGCAATATGGACGCCGGCTCTTTTATATGGGAATACAACGGGGTACGCTGGGTGATGGATCCCGGAAATCAGCCCTACAATGAATTGGAGATCACTGGCTTTAACCTCTGGGGAAATTGCCAGGAGTGTGAGCGATGGACGCTTCTTACCAAAAACAATTATGGGCACAGTACCCTTACCGTCAATGACGAATTGCATATAAATGATGGTTTTGCCGCATTGGTAGACTTTAAGGATGGCAACACTCCGGAGGCAACTTTTGATATGAAAGAGATTTTTGGGGAGAATATTGCAGCGGCCAAAAGGACATTCAAAAAGCCGGATAACTCCTCCATCATCATAGAAGACCGCATCAAAACCAATGAAAACACCAAAATGATTACCTGGCAGCTGATGACACAGGCGGATGTGGAGATCGTAAAGGGAGGGGCGATCCTGAAGCAGGACGGTAAGCAGGTCAAATTAGAAAATCTCTCCCATCCCGATTTGATGGTTTCATTGGTGTCCCTTGATCCCACACCTTTGGAGTTGGACAGGCACTATGAAAACCTTAAAAGATTGGAAATAAGGGTTCCGGCCTGGATATTGGAAAACGGAGAAGGAACACTCAGGGTGAAACTAACCGGGCAATGAAATGGTGGCTAGTCGTTTGGAGCTTTGGGTTGTGTAATTTCATGACCCAAACGGTCCGAGCCAATTCGGACCTGGAAAGACTGCGGGAGCAATTTAAGGAAGAATTATTGGAGAAGGCTCCAGATGACAGGGTCACCGCCAATTTGATTAAAAATCTGACCGCCGATGGAACTTGGATGGATATCAATTATGAGGACAGGTCCAGGACAGGCTTTCAGCATAGGGACCATGTGGTAAACATTCGAAACATGGCCTTCTCACTTTCTCATCCCGCTTCCGAGTTTTATCAAGATGAGGAATTGGCCAGTCGTCTCCGGTTGGCTCTTCAGCATTGGCTGGACAATGATTATATCGCCTCCAATTGGCACACCAACGAGATTGCCAACCCCACCACATGGGTGGAAGTGCTTTACCTGTCAGAAGGGTATGTGGATACAGCCCAAGAACGGGGCGTGGTGGAACTGGCAGCCCGGGGAAATCTCAGGGCCTGGGGGGCCAGACCTGGAGGGGACTTGATCAAGATTGCGGGCATAGAGGCCTCACTTGCCCTCTACGAAAGGGATGAGGGGAAATTTGAAAATGCGCTAAAGGCTATGGTGGACGAGGTGGGAATTACTTCAGGAATGGGCATTAAACCCGACCTGGGTTTTCACCATAGGGCGGATAGGGTCACTTCCATACTCTCCTATGGCAGGGGCTATGCCTCCACCTTCGCAGACTGGGCACAGAGGCTGGCCCCCACGCGATTTCGGCTACCGGATGAAAGCACCCGCTTGTTGGTGGATTATTACCTGGATGGGATCGCCAAATCCATGGTGCATGCCGTATATAAGGACCCTGGGGTGACCAACCGGGATATGGCCAGGGAAGGTAACCTTAAGCCCTTCGACGCCAGCCTTCCTACAAAACTACTTTCCATCACAGACTACAGAAGGGATGAACTAACCCAAATCCTGGAAATCCGGGAGGGGAAAAGAAGGCCCAATTTAAGCCATAACCGCTTCTTCTGGTTTTCGGAATATGCCAGCCATCAACGGCCTACTTATTTCACGTCGGTCCGCATGCATTCAGAAAGGAACCACAACATGGAGGCACCCCATAATGAAGAATCCCTAAAAATGCACCATCACGCCGATGGGTCAAATTTCATTTCCAGGACCGGAAGGGAATATTACGATATATTTCCCGTTTGGGATTGGCAAAAGATCCCAGGCACCACCATCCTCCAGAAACCTGAACACCCCCCACATAATGAAATCGTCAAAAAAGGCAAATCAGCGTTTGTGGGTGCAGTCAGTGACGGAAGCTTCGGGGCGGCAGTTTTTGATTTTGTCAGCCCACATGATCCTTTAAGGGCAAAGAAATCATGGTTTTTCTTTGATGAGGGATACGTTTGTCTAGGGACGGGGATTGCCAGTGATTCAGACTTACCGGTGTTTACCACCCTTAACCAATCCCTGCTAAATGGAGAGGTAGTCGTAGGACATGAAGGGTCTGCGAAAACAGTGACCATGGGCACCGATTTCAATGAACAAGCAGATTGGGTCTGGCACGACAGCGTGGGCTATGTGTTAGTCCCATCCGCCAAAGTGAACCTTCAATTAAGGAAGGCAAGCGGAAAATGGGAGGATATTGTGGAGACCCAACGCATGCAGGGCAAACCGGCTTTGACCAAAGAATTGTTTTCA
>PXCO01000361.1 GCA_003565295.1 Cyclobacteriaceae bacterium | reverse complement strand
GGATATTCTACCGGTGACACTACTCTGATATCAACACTTATTCCTGTCTTCAGTCTTATGCTGGCTTTTGTTTCACCCTTTCCCATAACATCTTCAATCCCGGGAAGTGAAACAAAATAATCCATAACACCTTTGCAATCCTCACTGCTTACCAATAAATCTATATCTTTTATCAGCTCTTTTCTTCTTCTAAGGCTTCCGCCAAAGCTTATCTGTATCACCTTGATATGTTTTTTAAGCTTTTCAAAAACAGGTAATAATAAATGCAAGCAGCAAAAACCTTCTGGTCTGTAACTATTTTTATCTACCATATTATTTTCGTGGTGGTTTATTACTTTTTCGTTTCAATCCATGGCGGTGACGCCCAAGCTTACTGGGAACTTAGCATCATCAATTACCGTCCCGCAGAGGCCTGGATGGACTATTTTGAGTATGGCAATTTTTTTATGCAGTGGTTGAATTATGTGCCTTCCAAAGTATTGGGTATTCCTTATTTTGTGGGCAACCTTTTTTATGGGCTGCTGGGTGGGCTTGGATTTGTCATGCTCTTTAGGCTGGGGCTGAGGCACTGGGGCTGGGACAAGGCCAGTCCTCTTCTTAACTCCTGGGTGCTGCTGCTGTTTCTTCCCAACCTTCATTTTTGGACGGCCGGGGTAGGGAAGGAGACCCTGCTTTGGATAGGGATGATCGGTTGTTTCTGGGGTTTATGTTTATTTTCCAGGTATGGGTATTTGTGGGCATTGGGTATTTTTATCTCCTTTATGGTCAGGCCCATCAATGGGCTTCTATTATTGATCATCTCTTTTGTTTGGATACTTTTCACCATCAGGGAATTAAAACATAAGCTTGCCTTAGGGGCAGTTTTTTTAGGGTTGGGGCTTATTGCAGTTAAAACCCTGCTCAGGCAAACCCATATCCCTTTCCCGAGTCCGGAAAACCTGAGTGCTTTTTTCGCGTCCCAACAGGAGTTTTTGCAGGGGTTTAACGCCGGGTCCTATATTCCTATGCAGGGGTTGAGTTTTCCGGAGAGGCTATTTGCCGTCATGTTCAGGCCATTGATGTGGGAAGTCTCCGGGTTTTGGCAGTGGGCTGCTGCCATTGAAAACACTTTTTTCCTTCTTTTGATGGCCACAGCCTTACTGTTTTGGCTTCGCAGGCCATTTTGGCCCCCTTTCCCTCCGTTTTTAATTGCAGGTATGGTGCTAGGTTGGGTTTTTATTTGTATTTATGCCTTTAGCTTAAATAATTTGGGTATTTTTATGCGTATGAAAAGCATATTTGCACTGTTTTTCTACTGGGGTGCCTGGCAAATATTAAAGGAAAAAGTGCTGCTAAATAGATTGAATGACTCCTTTAGATTAGGGAATAATAGTTAAACTTTTAGGTTTTGGATACTTCGTATTTGGTTATTTCCCTGGATTTTGAATTGCACTGGGGCAGGTTTGACAAGCTCCCGGCCAGGGGAAATGAGGCCTATTACCATATGGCCAGGCGTGCCGTACCCAGGCTGCTGAAAATGTTTGAAGCTTATGGCATTGACTGTACATGGGCCACCGTGGGCATGCTGCTGCTCCGTAACAGGGAGGAATGGCAACGCATGAGCCCCTTGCAAAAGGCCGAGTATAAATCCCCCAAATACTCCTCTTACCGCTGGTTTGAAGGGCAGGATGTGGATGAGTCGCTATTGTTCGCCCCTGATTTGGTAGGGGAAATATTGAACTACCCGGGGCAGGAGCTGGGCTGTCATACCTTTTCGCACTATTATACATTAGAGAATGGAAACTGTGCCAAAAGCTTCAGGGAAGACCTCAGGTCTGCAAAAAATATTGTGAAACAAAAATTGGGGGTGGAGATGAGCTCCCTGGTTTTTCCCAGAAACCAATATGATGAAAAGGCCATTTCTATAGCTGCAGAGGAAGGTTTCACCGCAGTGCGTACCAACCCTGTGGACTGGTATTGGAGGGCCCCTCACCAGGGGAATTTGTTAAAAAAGATATTTAGAAGTGCAGACGCCATTTTTCCAGTGGGGGAGAAAAGTTCATATCCCATTTCTACCATTCTTCCCAGGGTAGAAGATGGGCCATTTAGGATCCCCGCCTCCAGGTTTTTCCGGCCCTTTCAACCCCTTTTTCCCCGCTTGAATCATTGGAAACTTAAAAGGATCAAGGAGGAGATGACAAGTGCTGCTGACAGAAATGAGGTGTACCACCTGTGGTGGCACCCTCACAACCACGGCCGGCATCAGGAGGAGTCATTTCAGGAACTTGAGCAAATACTGATGCACTATAAATACCTGAATGCCACGAAAGGTATGAAGTCCATGAATATGAAGGGGTTGACCCGGGAATCAATTTCCTCCAAGTCCTTGGCAAGGCCGGGAAGATAGAACAAAACCTGGCTTTCGGGAGTTAGTATGGGTCAATTCCTATCCTGATGAAGAACCTTTACTTATGCATTAACAGTACCAAAATAGGAGGTGCCGAAAAGAGGTCCCTGAGGATGGCAGGGGCCTTGGCCGACCTGAAAATGGACTGGAAGGTACATTATGTGCTTCCTATGCGGTTGTGGGAGGTGATGCAGGCCAACAAGGAACTGGCAGGTATTCTGGAAAACCCCAAAATCAGTTTTCATGTGTACGACCGTGGTGATGAGGCCACTACCAAAAAGGAAAACGGGAGGCTAATGAGGCTGTACCTTAAACGTAAGTTTATTCCCGGTTTTTTGCAGAGATGGTTGATCAAGCAGTATTCGGAACGGTTTTACACCTTTATGAGCAGCCGTTTAAGGCCCGGTGATATTTACCATCATTTTTTTGGGTTTACCGGACTTGCGGTAGGTTTAAGGCTTAAGGAAAGGGTATCGCTGAGTATTTGTGAACTCACCAGCCCGGTTTACGGCCCTGTGGTCACGCATTATTGGCGTTTATTTAAGGGCAGCAACCATAGCAAGCTTAGGTTGATTGCCGTGACGGAGGTTATTTATAATCAGGTGCAGGCTTTTATTTCGGGTAAACGGGGCGATCAGGATTGGATGGATAATCATCTTAGGATGTATCCCCTTCCCTTTTTGAAACCTCCGCCTCCTTTGGACCTTCACAGAAAAGAAAACCTTATGGTGTACGCCTCTAATTTCTTTGAACGCAAAAACCCGTTGATGTTTGCCACCGCCATAGCAGAACTTTTAAGAGAAGGGGAATTGACAGGTTGGAAGATCAGTATGCGTGGAAAGGGCCCTTTGGATGAAAAGATCCGGTCCCTGCTTTCCCGGCCTATTGAATCGGGTAGGGTAGAGGTGGGGTTTTCCGACAATTTGGAGGAGGAGCTCTTAATGTCCAAGATTTACGTTTCCATTATCAGTACCGGAAACTATCCTTCGCAAAGTGCTTTTGAGGCCTATGCCCGGGGGAATATACTCCTGCTCAGTGACAGGGGCAATACCAGGGAGAAATTTACCCATCCTGCGTTTCAGTTTGTGGACCTGGATATGGGGAGTTTGAAAAATGGGATCCTGGCTTGTACCAGATTGGCGGAGGGGCAGGAGTTTGATGCGGTAAGTGCCGGCATCCATTCTCATTACAGTGCCAACTACGACCATCATAGGGTACTGGATTGGCTGCACAGTAATTATGGCGAAAGCATATCTAAGCAAGATTAGAGGTGTTTTTTAGGCACAGTTAGGCCAAATAAAACTTAAAGGGGTCATGCACCAAAAAAAAGGGCTTGATCCTGAGAAGGATAAAATTTTGCGGGGATTTTTTTTGGATAGCATTTTGCTTAACAAAATAAAGCTACTACCTTTGCATCACCATAAACGATAAACGAATCGTTGAAGGACAAAATAAAGTATTGTATCAGTGTTAGTTCATCCCGATGGTAATCGGGACTTGCGGCACTTTAGCATGCAAAAACATTGGAGTGGTAGTTCAGCTGGTTAGAATGCCTGTCCCGACGCGTCGGGAAGATCGCTGGTTTGAACATTGAAATATTAAACATTGGAGTGGTAGTTCAGCTGGTTAGAATGCCTGCCTGTCACGCAGGAGGTCGCGGGTTCGAGTCCCGTCCATTCCGCAAATAAGCCTTGGTTTTCCCGGGCTTTTTTTTGTTCCTCCCTCTCCCTCCCTCTCCCTCAGGGAGAGGGCT
>PXCO01000235.1 GCA_003565295.1 Cyclobacteriaceae bacterium | reverse complement strand
ATTATTCATGGTGAGATTCCCCCGAAGCAAGTTCCCCGAAACGAGTTCGGGGCAGGCTATATGGCCTTTAAAAAACAAATTATAATCATATGAAATCGAGCCTGTCCTGACGGCAGTCAGGGCATGACCGAGCTACACACGGGGCAGGCTATCCCGACTTACAGTGCGTGACAAGTTCCCGAAACAAGTTCGGGACAGGTAATGACCGCTGAAAAGAAACTATAAACAGATGAACTTAACATTCTAGTATGCTTGATAATTATTCTAAATTTTGTAGTTGATGGTAAGGACTCTGGCAAATAAAAGGTGGTATCGCCTTATCCCTCTGGTTTTTATAACCTATAGCCTGGCCTATGTTGCCCGTGCTAATTTTGGGTTCGCGGCCGCAGGTGGTATGGCAGAGGATCTTCAGATTACACCAGGCATGTTATCTTTGATGGGAGCCCTGTTTTTTCTTGGTTATTTCTTCTTCCAGATTCCCGGTACCATTTATGCGGCAAATAGGAGCACTAAAAAATTAATTTTTTGGTCCTGTATTTTGTGGGGAACATTGGCCTCGGCCACCGGCTTGATTAGTAATGTCAATATACTATATGGCGTAAGGTTTATGCTGGGAGTAGTAGAGAGCGCTGTTTGGCCGGCTTTAATCATATTGTTAAGCAGATGGTTTACAAGACCTGAGCGTTCCAAAGCAAATACATTTTTAACGCTCGGCAATCCTGCCACTATTATCTGGATGTCGGTTTTATCCGGCTACCTTATAGAATCTTTTGGCTGGAGAGGGATGTTTATTGTGGAAGGAGTGCCGGCGATTCTTTGGGCATTTTGTTGGTGGTATTTAGTTGATGATAAGCCTAAAGAGGCTGATTGGCTGACAGAAATAGAGAAACGTGAATTTGAAGAAGAGCTTAAACAAGAGCAACAACAAATTAAGCCAGTAAAAAACTACGCTGAAGCATTTAAGTCCAAAGCAGTTATTTTATTGTGTTTTCAGTATGGGTTTTGGAGTATAGGAGCCTATGGCTTTATCATGTGGTTACCTTCGATCATAAATGCAGCACCGGATACAGGTATTGTAATGACAGGATGGCTATCCACCATACCCTATCTCTTTGCCATCATAGGAATGTTTTTAGCATCCTATTTCTCAGATAAGAGTTTAAACAGAAAAGCATTTATATGGCCGTTTTTGTTGATAGGATCCGTTGCTTTCTATGGATCCTATTGGATTGGACCAGATAATTTTTGGGTGTCATTCCTATTACTGGTAATAGCAGGCGCAGTAATATATATTCCTTATGCACCCTTCTTCACCGCATTGACGGAAATTTTCCCAGACAATGTGGCGGCAGGAGCTATTGCACTGATTAACAGTTTTGGCGCATTAGGATCATTTGTGGGAGCATATATCGTTGGTTATTTGAATGGTGTAACAGGAGGATTTGGGGCTTCCTATCTTTTTATGGCAGGTTCTCTTTTCCTTTCTGCAATTTTAACTATTATTGCTATCAAAGGCCCTAAAACCCCAATATCAAAAAAGGATCACCAAAAAAATTCCAAACTGATAGATGTTAAATGAAATTGATTATGAAGATATTTTCTACAATTCAATGAAAACTTAAAATATCATGGACAAAAGGATGAAATCTGAAATTGGGAAACTTGGAATTATAGGCCTGGGGCGCATCGGTATCCCTGTAGCAAGAGCTTTCTTAAAGAGTGGCTATACCGTTTTCGGATATGACAGCCGAAACGAAGCCGTAAAAGAATTTACAGCAATGGGTGGGCTCCGTTTGTCCAGTCCTTCAGAAGTTGCCCATCATTGTCAAACCGTGATCATTTTGGTGTTAAATGACATTCAGGTGCTGGAAGTTTTTTCAGGCTACAACGGACTTTTTGAGGGTACGGATAAAAAATGTTCCACGATAATATGCATGAGCACCATTAACCGGTCTAACCTGGAATCCATTGCAAAGCAATGTGAAGAAAAAAATATCGGATTTGTAGATTGTCCCTTCACAGGAGGTCCCTCAAGAGTTCCTTCCGGTGAATTGACACTGATAGCTGCTGCTTCACAAGAGCAGATTAAAAAGGTAAGTCCGCTGTTAGATGTAATAGGGAAGGTGGTTCATGTGGGCGACACTCCGGGATTAGGACAGGCAGTTAAACACTGTAATCAACTTTTTGTGGGGGTTGTTCATGGAGCCACAATGGAGGTAATTACTCTGGCAAGAAAAATGAATTTAGATACTGCCCTTGTCTCCAAAATCATCGGAAGTGGGATTGCTGGAAATGACTATTTCAGGCTTCTTTCTGACAGCGTTATAAATAGTGTGCCATCACCAGGTGGATTGGGTCAGATGTGTAAAGATGTATCCATAGTTTCCAAAACACTTAATGAAGTACATATGCCTGCTCCTATTTTTAGGGCTGCTGCTGCATATTTTCAACGGGCTGAAAATTTGGGAATGCAAGAAAGGGAAGGGGCTGATTTAATAACGGTTGTTGAAAGTATATCGGAAAAAGAGGATGTGGGACAACATAAGAAAAAATAATTCAGTAAAGGTTTTACAGTACAACCTTTGGAACCATTAAACCGAAAACGTGATGGCTGAGCGGATTTTAGTAAAAGCTTCTTTTATTTGGGATGGGATTAGCAAAGATTTAAGGCACAACGGTGCTATCCTTATTGAGGACACAAAAATCAAAACCGTTGGTTCATATGTTGAATTTAATCCAACCGATTATGATCATGTGCTCGACTTTTCCGGTCTTACTTTAATGCCCGGTTTGATAGACAGCCATACCCACCACTCTATGGATCCGACATTGGAAAACTACCTGGATAGAATGTCCGATAGCATTCCTGAGCTCACCTTGAGGGCAGTAGCCATGATGAGGAAAGATCTTCAGGCCGGAGTAACCACTTGCCGGACATTGGGAGATAAAGAGTATCTGGATATAGCTTGCAGAGAAGCAGTGAACAGGAATCTGATCCTAGGCCCCCGTTCCATAGTGGCAGGAAAAGGGATCCGCGCGGCAAAGGGACATGGGTTTGTCGGTTACCCGTATAATGGGAAGGGGGAAATAAGAAATGCAATACATGAAAATCTAGCAGCAGGAGCTGATTTTATCAAGATATATATTTCCGGAACCCTGAAGGGTGACAGTGATTTACCGAGTTATCTGACAAGGGAGGAAATAGCGACGGCTATCCGAACTTCCCATGAAGCTGGATTAAATGTTGCTTCGCACTGTGTCGGCGGCATTGGTCTCGATTGGGCTTTGGAATTGGGACTGGATACATTGGAACATGCTTATCATATCAGCGATGCGCAAATCGAGAAATTAGCGGTGTCAAATACCAAACTTATACTAACCCCAAGTCCGATTCTCAATGACAAAATAGTATATCATTATCCCAAACATTTAATTCAGGGCCATTTTAATGAGCGAGATGAAATTTGCCGCCGGATGCGGGCATTGATTGGAGCAAATATACCTTTTGCGCTCGGTACGGACGGCATGCATGGGGAGCTTGCACAGGAAGCTGAATATGTTGTTGAACTCGGAGCATCTAATTTTAGCACACTCCAGGCCTTAACCGTTTATGGCGCCAGCGTGTGTGGGATGGAAAAAGAAACCGGGACGCTGGAAGCGGGAAAATACGCTGATATAATTGCTGTTGAAGGCGATCCCCTCGAAAAAATCCAAGCCCTCAAAAAGGTTAAGGCAGTAGTGAAACAAGGTAGGCTCGTTCATTATCCTAACAGCCAGTCTAACATAAAAGAATTAAAATACTCCTTATTATAGGGCAATATTTCAAGAAGGATAAATGAATCAAGTACAAATTTTATAAATTAGAGTTACTATGATTATTAACCATCAAAAATGCATCGCATGCGGAAACTGTGTAGCAGTGTGCCCAATGAACGCCATTTATGTGGACACGAAAATCAATAGGGCCAACATCAATGATGATGCCTGCGTGGAATGCGGGACTTGTTACCGGGGGATGAGCACAGAAAACCTGAACCCACGATTCGCAAGAACCATTCGCAAAATAGCCAAAAGTTTACGATTCAGGATGGAGCCTGAGCCTGATGTTTGCCCGACCTCGGCAATTGAGATGAATGAACT
>PXCO01000292.1 GCA_003565295.1 Cyclobacteriaceae bacterium | reverse complement strand
GCACCGTCACCAGCAGCACCACCTCCAGCTACTACAGTAGCAGCGGCAGCGGCAGGCTCAATACCATATTCATCCTTCAAAATTGCGGCCAACTCAGTTACTTCTTTTACAGTCAAATTAACTAACTGCTCAGCGAATGCTTTAAGATCTGCCATTTTATTAAATATTTAATTGTTGTTTTTTTTAAGACTAATTGATTTGAATTGTGTGATTAGGATTCCCTTTCGGACAAGGTCTTGACCAATCCTGCCAAGGTGTTCTGACCACTCTGAAGGGCAGATACCACATTTTTGGCTGGAGATTGGAGCAAGGTGATAATGTCTCCGAGAAGTTCTTCCTTGGATTTTAGTTTGGAGAGCATCTCCAGGTTTTCTTCTCCCAAAATCTGGTCGCCATCCACAGAAGCCCCTTTGAACAAAGGCCGCTTTTCTTTGGCTCCCAGCTTCTTCCTAAAGTCCAAAACTACCTTTGCAGGCAAATTGGCCACCTCAGTGGAGAAAAGTACCCCGGAAAACCCCTTAAGGGTGGCATCGCAAAACTGCTCATAATCGGCTTCTAAATTCTCTAATGCCTTTCTGATCAGGGTGTTTTTATACACCTTATATTCGATACCTTTCTCGAAACACATCCTTCTGAAAGCATTTACCTGAGCCACGCTGAAACCAGATGCATCCGTGATATAGAAATGCGGAGTTTCCTTAAGCTTTTCGGTAAGTCCTTCAATAATGGATTTTTTTTCTTCTTTGGTCATGATTATATCCCTTGAATACTCCCCTTATCTATATTAATGCCCGGAGACATGGTACTAGAAAGGTGGATACTTCTAAAATATGTTCCCTTAGCAGCAGTAGGTTTTAACTTGGAAACGGTCTGGATCAATTCCAGTGCGTTTTCCTGAATTTTTTCAGGCGAAAAAGAGACCTTACCGACACTGGCATGCAAGATGCCAAACTTGTCCACTTTAAAGTCGATCTTACCTGCTTTTACTTCTTTAACTGCTTTCCCTACATCCAGGGTAACAGTGCCTGCCTTAGGGTTGGGCATCAATCCTCTTGGACCCAATACCCTACCTAGCCTACCTACCTTAGCCATCACATTAGGAGTGGTGATGATCACATCGATGTCTGTCCAACCTCCTTCGATTTTGGCGATGTAATCGTCCAGTCCCACGTGATCCGCACCCGCATCCTTTGCTTCTTCTTCCTTATCGGGGCTACACAACACAAGTACCCTGACATCCTTGCCAGTGCCGTGTGGGAGTGCAACAACACCACGGACCATCTGATCGGCCTTTCGAGGATCCACACCCAGTCGGATGTCCAGATCCACGGAAGCGTCAAACTTTACCTTGGTGATGTCTTTCACGATGTTAGAAGCCTCAGCAAGGGAATAGGCCTGGCTAGGATCATATTTTGAAAGCGCTTCTTTTTGCTTTTTCGTTAACTTAGCCATTTTTCTTTGATTATTCCTCCCAAGGAGCTTTTCCTGAAACAGTGATTCCCATACTTCTGGCAGTGCCCGCAATCATTTTCATGGCGGATTCCACTTCAAAAGAGTTTAAATCAGGCATCTTAACCTCTGCGATTTCCTTTACCTGATCCCAGGAAACGGAGCCAACTTTCTTCCTATTGGGTTCCGCAGAACCTCCTTTGATCTTTGCAGCCTCCAACAGCATGTTTGCAGCGGGTGGAGTTTTGACCACAAAGTCAAAAGACTTATCCGAATAAATCGTGACAAGCACCGGAAGCACCTGACCCATTTTGTCCTGAGTCCTGGCATTGTACTGCTTACAGAACTCCATGATGTTCAAACCCTTGGAACCAAGGGCAGGTCCAACAGGAGGAGATGGATTAGCCTGGCCACCCTTAACCTGTAATTTCAGATAACCAGTGATTTCTTTAGCCATTTCCTAGTCTTGTTTTTCTACTTGTATAAAGTTTAATTCTACAGGCGTGTTCCGACCGAAGATCTTCACCATAACATTGAGTTTCTTCTTGTCTTCAAACACCTCTTCTATTGTCCCCGAGAACCCACTAAAGGGACCGTCCATTACTTTTACGGTCTCTCCAACTATAAATGGTGTTTCCAGTTTCTCGGCAAACTCATCAATCTCCTCAACCCTACCTAAGATACGGTTGATTTCCGATTGCCGTAATGGTTCAGGGGTTTTGGAAGCTCCCCCCTGGTTTGAACCTAAGAAACCTATCACTCCCGGAATACTCGTAATCACGTGGTTGGCCTCCCCATGGCCGAGATCCGCGTTCACCAATACGTAGCCCGGAAAGAAATTCCTTTCGCGGACACGCTTCTTGCCGTTGCGCATCTCGTACACTTTTTCTGAGGGTATCAGAACTTCAGGAATGTAATCCTCAAGCTTTTGCCTGGCAATTTCATTGTCTAAATAAGTCTTAGCCTTTTTTTCTTGCCCGGCAACTACCCTAAGCACATACCATTTGTGGTCCGCCATTACGTAATTCAGATTCGATTAGAATAAATCATAAAACCATGTCATCACATTTTCGAATGATAAATCGATTAAACCGATCACCAAGGCGAAAATTAAAGAAGCAACGAGCACCAAAACCGCACTGTTCTGGAGTGAAGCATACTTCGGCCAAGTGACCTTGTTCTTCATCTCGTCAATGGATTCTACTACAAAATTCTTTACATTCATTTTTTATATCACTTTTAAGTGCCTTCCTCAATGGTGCGAACACTAATTCGCCTGAATATCATTGACATGGTTGATTGGAAGGTGTAGCACGGGCGGAGAGATTCGAACTCCCATCAACGGTTTTGGAGACCGCTATTCTGCCATTGAACTACGCCCGTAGGAACCCTGCCTCTTTTACGGAACGCAAAAGTAGTGAACAAAGTCCAAAGAAACAAATGCGATTCCGAATAGTTTCAGAATCGCATTGTCTTATCTTGAAATCTCGATGTGGTCTTAATCCAATATCTCAGTAACCTGTCCTGCACCTACAGTCCTGCCACCCTCACGGATCGCAAACCTAAGTCCTTTCTCTAATGCCACAGGGTTGATCAACTGCACTTCAATAGTGATGTTGTCACCGGGCATAACCATCTCCACGTTCTCAGGCAATTTGATTTCGCCAGTAACGTCTGTGGTCCTTAAATAGAATTGAGGACGGTACTTGTTGAAGAATGGGGTGTGACGACCACCTTCTTCTTTAGAAAGCACATACACCTCAGCCTTAAAATGGGCGTGGGGAGTTACAGAGCCAGGCTTACAGATGATCATCCCTCTCTTAATTTGGGACTTTTCTATACCTCTAAGCAATAATCCTACGTTGTCACCAGCTTCTCCGCGATCAAGTATCTTACGGAACATCTCCACACCAGTAACGGTAGACTTAAGACCTTCAGCACCCATGCCTATGATATCCACGGCCTCACCAGAATTCACTACCCCTCTTTCGATTCTTCCGGTAGCCACGGTACCTCTACCTGTAATAGAGAAAACATCCTCCACAGGCATTAAGAAGTCCTTGTCAATAGCTCTTTCTGGAAGAGGAATATGCTCATCAACGGCAGTCATCAATTCCATTACGGTATTTTCCCACTTCTCTTCACCATTAAGGGCTCCAAGAGCAGAACCTGCAATCACAGGAATGTTATCGCCGTCAAACTCGTAGAAAGAAAGTAGTTCTCTCACTTCCATTTCCACTAACTCAAGCAACTCAGGGTCATCCACCAAATCCACTTTGTTCATGAAAACAACAAGGGCAGGAACCCCTACCTGACGAGCCAATAGGATGTGCTCCCTGGTCTGTGGCATAGGTCCATCGGTAGCAGCAACCACCAAAATGGCCCCGTCCATCTGCGCAGCACCTGTAACCATGTTCTTCACATAGTCAGCGTGGCCTGGACAGTCAACGTGCGCGTAGTGTCTACTTTCTGTTTGATACTCCACGTGAGAAGTGTTGATAGTGATACCTCTTTCTTTCTCTTCTGGAGCGTTGTCGATAGACGCAAAATCTCTAAGTTCAGAAAGACCCTTTCTAGCCAAAACGGTGGTAATGGCAGCAGTCAAAGTGGTCTTACCATGATCGACGTGACCAATCGTACCTATATTAACGTGTGGTTTGGAACGGTCAAAGGTTGCTTTTGCCATGCGTGAAAATCCTTTGTTTAGTTAATGATAAAATTTC
>PXCO01000326.1 GCA_003565295.1 Cyclobacteriaceae bacterium | reverse complement strand
GACATGACTTTGAGAGCTGGAAGGGAGTTTTTCTCTGAAAAGAAAGATGTAGAAGATTTGGAGGAAAGGTATTATAATCTTCAAAATCATGTAAATAATGAACAATAGCCTATCCATTAGCATCTTGGTGTTCGTTGTAGGATTGATGAGTATTGCCGGATGTGGGCTTAACAATCCTCCTTCAGCACCTTTTGAGCTAGAGGAATTCTCAATTGAAGATATACAGAATGGACTTAGACAGGGTGATTTTAGCATCGAGGAATTGGTGGATGCCTACCTTCATCGGATAGAAGAAATAGACCAAAATGGGGCTTCCTTAAGGTCTGTGCTTCATATTAATCCAGATGCCATAAGCATTGCAAAGGAACTGGACAAAGAATACAAGGCTGGAATGAGCAGAGGACCCATGCATGGCATACCGGTAATGCTCAAAGATAACCTCAACACCGGAGACCTTATGCCCACCACTGCCGGTTCCAGGGCACTGGAAGGCTCTTTGGCAGCACAAGACAGCTATGTGGCCATGAAGCTGAGGGAGGCAGGAGCGGTAATAATCGGAAAGACCAACCTTAGTGAATGGGCTAATTTCCGGGGTGAACTTTCAAGTAGCGGTTGGAGTGGCCTGGGAGGACAGACCAAGAACCCCTATGTTTTAGACAGAAACCCCTGTGGTTCCAGTTCTGGTTCAGGAGTTGCCGTTTCGGCTAATTTGACGGTTTTGGCGATAGGTACTGAAACCAATGGGTCTATAATGTGCCCCTCTCATGCAAATGGTATTGTGGGAATAAAGCCAACAGTAGGCTTGGTGAGCAGAAAAGGGGTGATTCCTATTTCCTATACCCAAGACACACCCGGTCCTATGGCAAGGACGGTCAGAGATGCAGCTATAGGTTTAGGGGTTTTGGTGGGGAAGGACCCCGATGATGAGAAAACCATGGTAGGTGAGGCAGTATTTCACGTGGATTACACTCAATTCCTGGATGAGAATGGGCTTCAGGGAAAAAGAATTGGCTATTTTGATGTTTCGGAGGGCAGGAATTTTAAGGTTGATAACCTAATGAAAGAGGCTATAAAATATATAGAAAGTGCCGGAGCTACCATTATTCCTATTTCCAATATAGAAGCACCCGGCACTGGGAGTCATTCCCTTCAGGTGATGCTATATGAATATAAGTATGGGCTCAACCGTTATTTCGAGTCCTTGGGAAAGGAAGCCAAGGTGAAGGATTTAGCGGAGCTAATTGCCTTTAACAAAAAAGATGAAATTACATTAAAATACCACAGCCAAAAATACCTGGAATTGGCTCAGGAAAAAGGGGGGTTGGAAGAGGAAGGCTATCTCAAGGCACTAGAGGAGTTGATCAGGGGAAGTAGAGAGCAAGGGATTGACCGGGTGATGAACGAACATGAACTGGATGCGATCATAGCTCCAACGGGAAGTCCGGCCTGGAAAACTGATCTTATCAATGGAGATAGTTTTCAACTGGGCAGTTCTTCACCTGCAGCTCATGCAGGCTATCCCAATATTACCGTGCCAATGGGAAGGGTGGGGCCTTTGCCTGTTGGCCTTTCATTTTTTGGTAGAGCTTGGTCCGAACCTGTATTATTGGAAATCGCCTATGCCTTTGAGCAGGGAACTCTGCATAGAAGGGTACCCACCTTTATCCCTTCACTTGAAGACCATTCAGTGGAATAACTTGAAATCTTTGGGTTTATTGAAAGCAAAGCTCGATTATAGAAATAAGTAAGCGCATTCCCGGATTTCTATTTTTCAAATTAATGGATATGGACTACCTTCGTGGCCTTAAAGAAAATTCAGGAAAGATGAGAACATGGTTTTTGTGTAAGGTGAAATACGCCAAAGAAAATGAAGAAGGATTATTGAAGAACGTTTCTGAGCAGTATTTGGTGGATGCGGTTTCCTTTACTGAGGCTGAGGCCAGAATATATGACATGCTTGGCAGTGTAATCAGAGGAGACTTTCAGGTGACCAATATTTCAAAAAGTAATATTGTGGATGTCTTTTTTTATGAGGATATTGACGTGTGGCATAAGTGCAAAATCACCTATATTGTGGCAGATGCCGATAGCGGGAAGGAGAAAAAAGTAACTCAATATATGCTGGTCACGGCTCACCATGTGAAGGAGGCATATGAGCGTATTTATGAAAGCCTGGATAATATGTTGGTGACGTTTAAGGTCCCTGAAGTGGTGGAAAGTCCCATTGTGGAAGTTTTTCCATTTGAAAAAGACGATGATCTCAACGAGCCAATTCCAGAAAACCTCAAGCCACTGCATCAAGGGGAGGAGGCCTCAGAGGATGAGGGTGATTCACTTTCTTGAGGCCATAGCAAAAGTATCAAGGCTAGGGAGGAGGAGCCTAAACAACACCACATCAAGGTCATTACCGAAAATTCCTGAATCACCCATCCTCCAAGGGCACCACCCACTATCACTGACATGCTCAGAAAAACAGCATCGCAAATGGTGAGTGCAGACGTCTGCAAGTGCCTGGGGGCAATGGTGAATATGTAGTTTCTCAATGAAGCTAACATAAATCCAAATGCAAAACCCTGTATGATGGAACTCAGGGAAACTACTATGGGTGTGCGGAAATAAAGGATCAGCCCGAACCTAATTAAATATAAGCTGATGGCCACAATCATTAGTTTTTTTGGAGGGAACCGGCTCAGTATCCACACAGATAAAAACATGGCAGGAAGCTCGCTCCCAGCATCTAAAAAATAAGTCCATCCCAGGATTTCTAAAGAACCACCCGTGTCCCTCATGAGGAGGCTCAGGTAGTTATAGGCCGTTTGCACCCCAAGGTATAGAAAGAACACCACGAAAAGTATGAAAAGATAGGGCTTGATTTGTAAAAGTTTCTGAATAGCCCTAATTGGAGAAAGACTTTTTGCCAAAAGACCAACATGTTCGTCGGGTTTTTGTACATCCTTTATGGTCCATATGATAAACAATAGGCCTATGCCACAAGTACTTGACACCAGGTACATCATATCCCAACCCACATAGTGCATCAGGTAAGCAGTGGTGGGGCCGGCCAGGGACCAGCCCATGGAACCTACCCCTCTAATTTTCCCGTATATATTTTCCTTATTGTGAACGGCTAACAATTTTAACATCCAGGAATCCAGCATAGGCCCTAGCGGCTGCTGCATAAATCCTATCACTGCCATGGACGGATATAACAGGAAAAGTTGATTATGAAGCGGGATTGTCGGCACCACAGTAACCATGATGACTACTGCCACCAACGTGGACTTTTTTAATGACTGAAGCTTATCAGTGAGATACCCAAAGAAATTTTGCCCCCCTAAAGCACTTAGGGTGTAAATGGACATCATTACGCCGATATCAGCAGGGCGGATACCTTTCTGTTCCTCAAAAAATAGCACATAGTAGCACAAAAAAGATCCAGACATGGCCCAATAAAGCATTGTGGCTATCCTGAATCTAAACACGATCTGTGAGAGGGTCATTTGGGGAATTTATTTGGAGGAAAAGTAGGGTCAAATTCCTTTTGGAGAATTTCCAATGCATTATTCACTTCCAGTGAGGTTACTGGCCTGTGGTTGAGTATGGAATAGGAATAGGGGTTCTCCTCTACGAATCCAGCACAAGCGTATAAAGCTCGCTCAATGTCTTGGTAACTTATGTCCATAGATTCCGGATAGATGGGGACTTTGGTTCTTTTCAATACATCAACAATCATCGCAACCTGGTTATCCTGTAAAATACTCATCAATAATATGCCTAAGTTAATAACTTGCCCATGAATGAAGGTTTTTTGGGTAAGGGCTTCCAGACAATAATAAAAGAAATGTTCAGAGCCTTCTTCGAATTGACAATGACCTGTACGATAGTTTTCTTCTGCCACAAATTGAAACCCATCCATCAACAACCTAATAGAACTTTGACTTACTTCCGCAATCTGATCTACCTTGTCAATAACCTCTTTTAACCTTGAGTCAACGGCATTATATAACTCCTGTTCCATTATTCTGTTTTTTCCAAGGGAAGAGGAAAGCTTCCAATCAAAAAGAGCCGTGTGGCAAGACAAGAGATCACATATACCAGAACGATTATAGATTTTCGGGGCATTTAGCAGGATGTCGAAATCACAAAATATTTGATCGGGGAATTTTTCTCCCATATACCTCACCTTGCCCTGGTACCTTAGGGCGATAGGGTAGGAGAACATGGCATCCATTGAAATGGCCGTAGGAATTTGAAAAAGTGGTTTGTTGTTTTTCCAGGCATGGTATTTTGCAATGTCCAGTGCCATTCCTCCACCCATGCCAATGGCTAGGTCAAAATCTCTCAGCGTCTGATGCTCAGCTTCTAGCTTATCGGCTTCCATGGAGGAAGTGAATAGTACTTGCAAGTCATCAAAATTGATATATTCGCTGTATTTTTCCCAGATAACTTGATTGGTCACCAACAGCACTTTGTGACGCTGGATTTTGGAGGTTATGAGTCCCCCCAAATCCTGGCCGTAGTTAATCTGATATTGGATGCCCATGCCCATGCCCATATGATAACCGGTGTTTATTTAAATTAAAGAATGACAATTTCGTGAAATATAAAAAGAACTCGGAAACCGGAAAAGAAACCTCGGTTTTATTGAGCCCATATAGGGAAATGGATGGCAATTCAATGAAACAAAAATGAATTGATCCTGATTTGCTGTATCAATTCGAGTTTTATTATAGGATTTATTTGGGAGCTATGTTAAACCACTATTAAAGGGTGTAAAAAGCATTATTTTTAATATTTTCACCCTTTTTTTATATAAGGGCGATTTTTTTCCTAAATTACTTTTTTAAAAATACCCGACGAAATGAGGAAATGCCTTCTTACACTATTGGTTTTGTGTACATTACAGTATGTTTTTGCACAGGATAACAGAGAAAATAGACTTGGATTTGGGATAGGACCCTCCAAAATGTATGGAGACAACACAGGAATTCACAGTGATTTTAAATTCATGGTGTTGCCATCAGCAAGTGTTGATTTTAGTAAGAAAATCAACACATTTTTTGATGCCAAGGCCACTTTGGGATGGCAAATGGTGAATAGTGGAGATTTTTATAATGAAGGATTGAAGGAAAGGATGAGTAGGTCCGATCAACCTTTGGGATTTAGTGGCAATGCATTCTTTTTAGACTTTATGCCAATCGTGCATTTCAACCCCAATCAAAGTGGCTACCTTCCTTCTTTGATCAAAGGTTACACAGGAATAGGACTGGGGGTAGTACATGTGGCCAGAACTGAGATTAAAAGGGAGTATACCAACTTTGAAGATCCTGAAATGAATACGTTTAACGAGTTTAGTTATACAGCTTCTAGTACGGGTGTTTATATACCTTGGAGAATCGGGATTTTTAAGGAATTGGAAACTAGACCAGCTGAAATAGGTTTAGAAGCTGTTTTTATGCTTAGTCCTTTTACCGAACTGGACGGGAATAGCAAGCAACAAAAACGTATTGGGCCGGATGCGTTAATGCAGATTCAATTTTTCTACAGGGTTAATATTGGAGATTGGTGAACTGCCTATTGGCCAGTTTTTCTGAAAGTCCCGGCTAATTTCACTATTTTTGCACATGGAACTTCTGTATAGGGACGGTATACTAATATTTGGAGAATGAAAAAATGCGTTTTTGTATTGTTGGGCTTATGGGCATTTTTTCAAACTGCCTTTGGGCAGGATGACAGGGTAGATAGATTGGGGGTTGGAGTGGGGCCTTCCAAAATGTATGGAGATAATACCGGGTTTCACCGATCCTTTGAATTCATGGTCTTGCCTTCAATCAGCGCGGATTACAGTAAGAGAATCAGTGCTTTTTTCGATGTCAAGGCTACTGTGGGATGGCAGATGATCAATAGTGGGGATTTTTACAGGGAGTGGTTAAAAGAAAGGATTAGCAGGGCTGATCAACCATTTGGGTTTAGCGGCAGTGCATTTTTCCTGGATTTTATGCCAGTTTATCATTTTAACCCTAATCAAAGTGGTTATATTCCTTCCTTGATTAAAATTTATACGGGTATTGGATTGGGTATTGTCCATTCGGCCAGGACCGAGGTGAAGCGAGAATATACCAACTTTCCCGATCCGGAATTGAATACTTTCAATGAATTTAGCTATTCAGCATCCAGTACGGGGCTTTATTTTCCTTGGCGCATTGGTATTTTTAAGGAACTTAAATCAAGGCCTGCTGAAATTGGCCTGGAGGCAGTTTTCATCATTAGTCCTTTTGCAGAATTAGATGGAAACAGTAAATTACAGAAAAGTATGGCAGTGCCGGATGTTTTAGCGCAGTTACAGTTTTTCTACAGAATTAATATAGGCAACTAAGGGTGAATTTTAATCATAAGTTTTATATTACGCGTTGCATTCAAGCGATGTGGCTGAAATTTATTCGAAACCATTGATCTCCTCTAACCCAAAATCCTCTATGAAGATTACGAATTATGTGTTGTTCTTATCCGTGGTGGCCGCTTTAGGCGGTTTTCTTTTTGGCTTTGATACTGCAGTAATTTCCGGTGCTGAAAGGCACATTCAACAAATATGGAACCTGACAGATTGGAGCCATGGACTGGCGGTGGCAATAGCTTTATATGGAACGGTTATCGGGGCCTTGTTTGGGGGGATTCCTGCTGACAAATACGGCCGGAAAGTGGCCTTAATCTGGATTGGTTTACTTTATTTGGTTTCTGCCCTTGGTTCTGCATTGGCTCCAGAAGTTTATTCCTTTATGGTTTTCCGGTTCATCGGTGGACTGGGTGTAGGGGCTTCTTCGGTGGTGGCGCCAATGTATATTAGCGAAATATCACCTGCGGGGAACCGGGGGAAGTTAGTAGCTCTTTTCCAGTTTAATCTTGTATTTGGCATTCTAGTGGCTTATTTCAGCAATTACCTTATTGATTTGGCCGTAGTTGTGGATAGTTGGCGATGGATGTTGGGAGTGGAGGCGATTCCGGCTCTGGCCTATACCCTATTGGTGCTGAAAGTGCCTCAAAGCCCAAGGTGGCTAATTGCGAAAAAAGACGATTTTCATACTGCAAGGGAAATTTTGACCAAAACAGACCCTTATGGGGTGGATGAAGCCATTGCCCTGGCAATAGAGGAGAAGAAAATTCAAAAGTCAAAGGTGGGTTTTATCACCCTTTTCGAGTCAAAATATCTGCACATTACCTTACTTGCCATTTTGATCGCTTTCTTTAATCAGGTTTCCGGCATTAACGCGATCATCTACTTTGCCCCGAGGATATTTGAAATGGCTGGTATCAGCTCGGAAGGCGCATTGCTCTCTACTGTTGGGATAGGGGTAATCAACTTGATGGCCACCATGCTAGGCCTTTACTTGATTGATAAAATCGGACGGAAAAAGCTGATGTATATAGGTTCTGTCGGATACATCATTTCATTGATTTTAATAGCGTATTCTTTTTCTGGGGGCCAGGTTCCGGTAAGCCTTTTGCCTATATTCGTGTTTTTGTTTATCGCCTCGCATGCAGTGGGTCAAGGGGCAGTGATATGGGTGTTTATTTCCGAGGTGTTTCCCAACGAACTTAGGGCTTATGGGCAGTCCATAGGTTGTTTTACACATTGGATATTGGCTGCCTTAATCACCAATCTATTCCCCTTTTTCGCCAATCAGTTTGGCCCAGTGATCATCTTTGGTTTTTTCGCCATAATGATGGTACTTCAGCTCATATGGGTGGCCACTAAAATGCCTGAAACCAAAGGGAGGTCCTTAGAAGAAATCCAACGTGAATTAAACTTTCGCCATGTCTAAAAAAATCATTTGCTTCGGAGAAATGCTTTGGGATGTTTTCCCCAAGGAAAAATTGCCCGGTGGGGCACCCATGAATGTAGCCCTTCACCTGAAACATCTAGGTTGTGAGGTTTCAATGATATCATCCATAGGCAATGACAAATTAGGGAATAAACTCAGGAACTTTGTAGAAGGAAAGGGGCTAATCACCGATCATGTCCAACAACATAAAGCATACCCCACAGGCACAGTGCTGGTAGATGATACCGACAAAGAAAATATCAACTATGACATTGTAAAACCCTCAGCTTGGGATTATATCGAATGGAACGAAAGAATTTCCAGAGATGTCCAACTATCAGATGCCCTACTTTTTGGGTCTTTGGCTGCAAGAAATGAGGTCAGCAAAGAAACCTTATTCAAGCTTTTGGAAAAAGATGTATTAAAGATCCTTGACATCAATTTAAGACCACCTCATTACAGTCCTGAGCTTTTAGAGCAGTTGCTGGAAAAAGCAGATATCCTCAAGATAAACGAAGAGGAACTCACCATATTGGCCGATTACCTGGACCTACCCAGTAAAATGCCTGCAGCCTTAGAGAAGCTTACCGAAACATTTGAGTTAGAGACCATTTGTGTGACCTTAGGGGCTAAGGGAGCAGTTTTGTTTTCGCTGGAAGAAATGGTGACCCACCCTGGCTACCCCGTGCAAGTATTGGACACTGTGGGTGCGGGGGATGCATTCCTGGCTGGGTTTGTGTTAAAATACCTTGAAAAGGAGAGCGCAGAAAATATTCTCGACTTTGCCTGTGCATTAGGGGCATTAGTGGCATCGCTATCTGGGGGCACTCCCTCTTACTCCCTAGAGCAAATTGCAGAAATACGTGAAAATCACGAGATTTAACGCTGGGTGATGTAGAGGTAATCCTTGATCACCCGCTCTATAAACTCCAATGGCTTTGTGTCCGAGGATATTTCAAGCATACCTTCTACCTTATGGGCCAATAGTTTAATGGCTTTGTAATTTTTGGTGCGAAGCGCTTTTTGGAAGATGTCCTGGATCTCCCGGATTTGCTCATCAGTCAAAATGGCTACCTGCGGATACAAGGGTTCATGGTTTTCAACAATTTCAGTGAATAGTGAATCTTTCAAAGCATATTTATTTTTTACACTGATGACGGTGGTGCCCGCTGCCATATCCCCTAAGCGTTGGCCTCTCCTGTTGAGCAATATGCATAAAATGGCCACCCCACCAGTGGTTAAGGTAATGTCGACCAACCGAAATACCCACCGTATGAAGCAAGCCAAAAATCCAAGCCTTTCGCCATCAGTCATAACCACTTTGATCTCCAAGGCAGCTTTGCCTGGGGTCTGACCATGCATTAGCCATTCGAACAACAAGTAATAACAGAAGGGGGGTATCCCCAATAGCATGAAAAGTAGAGTGGTGTTTTCACCCTCCCGGAAACCCAGGATCCCAAGTAAAAAAAATAAGGAAATGAAATACCCCCCTTGAATCAACAAATCGATCAAAAAGGCGAAAATCCTATCTGTTAGCGTAGCTGTCGGTTGCTCAATCCTAACATTTTGAGCAGTTTCTATTTGATAATTATCCATTATATTTGCGATAAACACTTTTATGGAATATGCGGGAGGCAGCATTTGTAAAGGCAAATAAAGATAAATGGTCAAAATTTGAAAATGTTATCAAACATAATCGAAATATTTCTCCGGATGAGCTGGCCTCCCTATATATGCAAATCACCGATCATCTTAGTTTTGCCCGTACATTTTACCCTCAAAGCAGCACCACCGAATATCTGAACCAGTTGGCCATTACTTCTCACAGATTGGTGCATTCGGGAAAGGAGAAATCCAGACGTTCCCCACTTCAATTTTTTTTCCGTGACTTCCCCCAAGTATTTGTGAAAAGCCATAGGGTTTTGATGTTTACATTTTTATTTTTTCTCCTTTTTTCCTTGGTAGGAGCCTATAGTGCCGCTACTGACAATGCATTTGTGAGAAGTATCATGGGAGATCAATATGTGGAAATGACGCTTCAGAATATAGCTCAAGGGGATCCTATGGCGGTGTATAAAAGCGCTGGTGCTGCTGAAATGTTCTTAGGGGTGACATTAAACAATATCCGGGTGGCCTTGTTGGCTTTTGGGTTGGGGGTCACCTTTGGTATCGGCACCCTGTATGTTTTGTTAAAAAACGCAGTGATGCTAGGCTCCTTTCAATATTTTTTCTTTGCTCATGGGGTTTATTGGGAGTCGGTACGCAGCATTTGGATCCACGGCACTATAGAGATTGCCGTTATCATAGTGGCAGCGACTGCGGGTCTTGTAGTCGGAAATTCATTGATTTTTCCCGGCACCTATTCTAGATTATACTCCTTTCGCAATGGTGTGATCAGGGGAAGCAAGATTATGTTAAGCACCCTGCCTTTCTTTATTGTTGCAGGGTTTTTGGAGGGGTTTGTAACCAGGCTTACCGATATGCCCGATTGGGCAGCACTTATGGTAATTTGTTTATCAGTGATTTCGGTTTTATCTTATTATGTTTTTTATCCCATTTACCTGAATCGTTTTAATTCATGGACACCGAGCAGATATCCCTTAGACAAGAAAGAGAGTTAGGATCAATTCTTTCTGACGGGTTTACGTTTTTGAAGGGAAACTATAGACCCATTTTTCGGATTTTATACCGAACATCTTTTGTTCCTTTCATTATGTATTTGGTGGCTGTGGCCATTACCACATCCTATCAATCACCGTTTTCCTCTGTGAACCTTGAGTGGGAGGTCACATATGCCATTGGGTTGGTAATGATGGTACTCTCAGGGCTGGCTTATAACTTATTGGCAGCATCTTCGGTTTGGGGCTATATGAGGCAGTATGCCATTGAGGGCAAGAGCGTGGATGAAGGAAAAGTAATCAAGCAGACATTCAAAGATGTCCTTAGACTTTTGGCCTTTACCATTATTGCCGGAATCATGCTGTTTTTCGGGTTTATGTTTTTCTTTTTGCCTGGAGTGTATTTGGCAGTGCCTTTGTACCTAAGTGCGGTGGTCATCGTTATGGAAAATAAAAACCTCAGCAATGCATTGTCAAGGGGATTTGAGCTGGTTAAGGGGGAGTGGTGGGTGACCTTTGGAACCATTTTGGCAATACTAATCGTCATGGCTATTATTTCCTTCACTTTCCAAATCCCACTTTATGCCTATTCTATATTAAAAAGCTTTGTGCTGGCGGATGGTGAAGCCTTTCTTACCGTAGGGGGGAATGATTTGATCTTGGTGATCATTTCCGTTTTAACCAATGCGGTTACCTATGTTATGTTTATCATCCATGTGGTTTTTGCGGGATTGGTCTATTTTGATTTAGATGAGCAAAAAAGCAGTACCGGGTTATTTGACCAAATCGAGAAACTGGAAAAAACAGACCAATGAAAAATGTTAATAAGGATTTTTATAGCTACTAGCCTTTTATTGATTTGCTGTCCGCTAATCATTCCTCAAAAAATCATGTCGATAAGTTGGAATGATCCCTCGGATAGTGCTTCCCCATCTCCGGTAATGTTTGACAGGGAATTATACCATTCGTTAAAATCTCATCCCGATTTTCAATATGAAGATACGATTGCGGGACCTCAGTGGAGCAAGCATATTCTGAATTGGTTGGCAGACAAATGGAGTAAGGCCTGGAAATGGTTGTTGGACGGAAAGGAACCTTCAGGGTTTTTCTCGTTTCTGATTCAGTTTGTCAAATATTTGTCCCTTCTGGTTCTGTTAGGGGTAATCATATGGGTGATTGTTAAGATGGAATCCTCTACCAGCAGGATAAAAAGGAAACAGATCAAGCAGGATGAAGGTGATGTGGAGGGGAAACTGATTGCAAAGGGGGACTTTGCAAAACTTATTCAGCAAGCCGTGGAGGGCAGGGATTTTGCTTTGGCCATACGGTACCATTACCTCTATTCCCTTCAATTATTGGCCGATAAAGGCATGATAGTTTGGGAAAGCCAAAAGACCAATGCAGATTACCTGCGTGAAATTAAAGATCCTGAAGTTCAGGGGAGCTTTAGGGAAATTACCAAATGGTATCATTATTTTTGGTTTGGAAAAAGAGCCATAGATAATGCGCTTTTTAAAAAGGCTAATTTAGTGTTTGAACAGTTTAAGACAGTAATATGAGGTTGGGGTACTGGATAGGGCTGTTTTTCTTTGGGCTGATTTTCACCTTAATTATATTTTTGAACCTATATCAACAGCCTCCTGTGGATTGGAGCCCCAGCTTTCACAAGAATGAAACTGCACCATTGGGAAGCAGAATTTTTTATGAACTGATCAAAAAAGGAAAAGAAAATGGCCGATTTGAAGATGTAAATATTCCTCCCCATGAATTCTTGAGGTACAGAGACAAGGAAGGGGGGTATTTATTTTATAACACCACGATTTCCTGGAGCCATGTTGCATTGGATACACTCTTTGAGTGGGTAAGTAGGGGGAACACAGCTCTCATATCAGCTGCGGCCCTACCAAGCAGGCTTCAAGACACATTAGCATTTAGCATTGAAAGATTGGAAGGAGAGTGGTTGGACAAGACAGAAATTTCATTGGAATTGAAAGACAATGCGTATACAATAGATAAGAAGTACGTTTTGTCTTCCAAATTTCCCATTGATTACATAGCCATCGACAGCGCTATAAATTATAATACATTGGGGGAACTAAAGATTGAGCTTGTGGAATTAGATAGGGAATCAGAAGTATACCCCCACTTTATAGAAATTCCAATGCTCAAAGGTCGGTTTTTGATTCATTCCCTTCCTGTGGTTTTTAGCAATTATTTTCTGCTTGAAGAATCAAACCTCGACTACTTGGAAGACCTAATCGGCCATTTGCCAAGTGATCAAGCACTTTATCATGATAATTTCTACAAAGACGGAAGACAAGTACAGCAATCCCCATTATCCGTGCTTTTAGGTGATAGGTCCTTGAGGATGGCCTATTATTGTGTGCTAATGATAGGAGTCTGCTGGGTGGTTTTTGAAGGAAAGAGGAAGCAGCGGGCAATCCCCGTAATTAGAACGCCCAGGAACCTTTCACTTGATTTCACCTCTACTCTGGCTCAATTATACGCAAGTAGAAAAGCCCATGACTCCATGGTCAAGTATCAATTGGCTTATTTTAAAGAATTTTTATCCCATCGATATCAAATCCAATTAGATTTAAATGACCAGGATTCCTGGAGGAGACTTTCTGAAAAGTCGGGTAGGCCAGAGGAATCTGTGAGGAAGGAATTAATTCAATTATCAAAAATTCAACAATCTTTGCGGGTGTCGGAAAAAGACTTAATGCGAGTGAATGAAATTGTAACCACATATACCCATGAATGAAGAACAGATAAACCCGGGTGAGGAAAACCATAGATTTAGTAATCACTTCAAAAGTAAACTTCCCCTGGAGGCGCTCCAACAGTCCATGGATAGGGTGCAGCAAGAACTCAGAAAGATAATCGTAGGGCAAGAGGAGTTAATGGAACTTTTGATGGTTGGATTGTTGTCCAAAGGGCATATTCTCATTGAAGGCGTACCTGGAGTGGCAAAAACCATTACCTCCAAAATCTTTGCAAAAACATTAAAAACCCAATTCAGCAGGATACAATGTACCCCAGACTTGATGCCCAGTGACGTGCTAGGCACTTCGGTTTTTGACATGAATGCTTCCAGGTTTGAATTCCGTAGAGGCCCTATTTTCTCCAATATTGTATTGATTGACGAAATCAATAGGTCCCCAGCCAAAACCCAGTCAGCACTGTTTGAGGTGATGGAGGAAAGACAGGTTACAATGGAGGGAAAGCATTACCCCATGGAATTCCCATTTATGGTATTGGCCACCCAGAATCCAATAGAACAAGAAGGTACCTACACCCTTCCCGAGGCTCAGCTTGATAGGTTTCTGTTTAAAATCAATGTGGACTATCCCTCTTTCGAAGAGGAGGTGATGATATTGCAAGGACACCTTGGCCGCGGTCACAGTGATCCCCTTCAAGGAATCCAGCCTATGCTAAGCCCCGACGAAATAGAGGAATTTCAAAACCTTACGTCTCAGGTCACAGTTGATAAGGAATTATTGGCCTATATTGCTTCCTTGGTGACTAAAACCAGGAATCATCCACACCTTTTCCTTGGGGCTTCACCGAGGGCTTCCTTAGCCATTATGAGAGCTTCACAAGGGTTTGCGGCAATCAGTGGAAGGGATTTTGTGATTCCCGAGGACGTGAAAAAGTCCTTGGCACCTGTGCTGAGGCACAGAATAATTCTTGCGCCCGAAAGAGAGATGGAAGGGATGAACGCAGAAGCTGTAATAGCAGCCATTGTTAAGGTCGTTCCTGTCCCCAGATGAGGTTGTTATACTGGTATAAAAGCCTGTTTCTAGGCAGGAATTTTTTCAGATTCCTTATAGGATTGACCCTTCTTTTTTTGCTGGGTTATTGGTGGGAGTGGGTATTCAGCTTTGCGGTATTATGCCTGGTGACGTTTATGTTCCTGTTGATTTGGGATGCACAGCGCCTTTATGGCAAAGGGAATACCCTATCAGGGAAAAGGGTTTTGTCGGAAAAACTATCCAATGGTGATGAGAACCAAATTGAGGTTATCCTGGAGAGCAGGTATCCTTTTATCATACACACGGAGGTGATAGATGAACTGCCTGTTCAATTTCAGGTGAGGGATTTTTTGTTAGAGGCTGAAATAGCTCCTTGGGGCACTAAAAGGTTTACCTACTCACTAACTCCACGGGTCAGAGGGGAGTATGTTTTTGGGCAGCTCCATGTATTCACCCAAAGCCCCTTGGGTCTATTCAAGCGAAGATTTAGCATGGAAGGGCAAAATTCCTGCAAGGTTTATCCTTCTTTTATCCATATGCGGAAATTTGCATTTATGACCCTCCATCAAAAACATCCGGCAGAGGGCATCAAGAGAATAAGAAAATTGGGGCAATCCCTGGAGTTTGAACATATTAAAGAATATGTACCAGGAGACGATATCAGGTCCATGAACTGGAAAGCTACTGCTAAGAGGGCAAATTTGATGGTGAATGTTTTCCAAGAGCAGAAATCCCAGCCGATCTATGTATTATTGGACACCGGTAGGACGATGAAAATGCCATTTAACGGAATGACCTTACTGGATTTCGGAGTAAATAGTGCACTTGCCTTTGCAAACGTGGGACTTAAAATGCGGGACAAGGTGGGGTTGCTTTGTTTTTCTAAAACCCTTCAACAAACCCTTCCGGCAAGCAATAGAAAAGACCAACTGGGCAAGGTTTCCGATGCCTTGTATAGGTTGGACACAGGATTCCCTGATACAGATTTCGAACATCTATACGCCAAGGTTAACAGGAATATCCCCACTCGGAGCCTTTTGCTTTTGTTCACAAACTTTGAGCATGTAGATGCGCTAAAGCGTCAATTACCCTATCTTCAGGCACTGAACCGAAAGCACCTTTTGGTGGTGGTTATTTTTGAAAACACTGTTTTGGCTACTTTGGCCAAGGCAAAGGTAGGAACCATACCGGAGGTATATCAAAAAACCATGGCGCAAAAACTCTCCATGGAAAAAAAGCAGATGATGTTGGAAATGGAAAGAAGAGGGGTGAGCTGCCTGCTTACCCCACCAGAACAGCTTACCGTTAATACTATAAACAAATACCTCTGGATAAAATCCAAAAATTTGATATAAAAAAACCCTCTATCTTAGAGATAGAGGGTTTGCAACCTTGAACTTGTCAAAGTTTAACTTCTGTAATTCATTACTTCCTGCCTTGAGGAGCCTAAACCTTCTACGCCTAGTTCCACTATGTCGCCTTCTTTAAGGTAGGTAGGAGGTTTTAATCCCATTCCTACTCCAGACGGAGTTCCTGTACTGATGACATCCCCGGGTAATAACGTCATGTATTGACTGATATAGCTCACAAGCTGTTCTACATTGAACACCAAATCAGAGGTGTTGCTGTCCTGAAGCATTTTGCCATTCAGTTTCAGCCAGAGGTGAAGGTTATTGGGATTAGGTATTTCATCTTTGGTCACCAGGTATGGGCCTAAGGGGGCAAAGGTGTCTGCGCTTTTACCTTTCACCCATTGTCCGCCATGCTTAAGTTGCCAGTCCCTTTCACTGACATCATTGTGGAGCACGTACCCGGCAATATGGTCATAGGCATCTTTTTCAGCCACATAGCTGGCTTTTTTTCCGATAACTATAGCAAGTTCTACTTCCCAATCCGAAGCTTGGGAGTTTTTTGGGATGATGATGGGGTCAAAAGGTCCGGAAAGTGCAGAAGTGGCCTTCATGAATAGCACCGGTTGCTTAGGGACTTCCATGCCGCTTTCTTTGGCATGGAGGGAATAGTTTAACCCCACGCAAATGATTTTTGAAGGCCTTTTAATAGGCGTTCCCAACCTTTCTTCTTTGGCTATTTCAGGACAGGCGGATTCATTGGCCTTCAACCATTTTTCCAACTGTTTCAGTCCGTTAGGATCACCCAAAAATTCCTCGGTCCAGTCGGTACCATAGGCACTGCAATCCAGTCTTCGGCCGTTTTTTAGCTCAACTCCCGGCTTTTCATCACCGGCTTTTCCAAATCTTATTAGCTTCATTGTTCAGTTAAGGTTAATTGTTACATTTTCAACTTTGTAAAGCCCCCATCCACCAAATAATTTGCTCCGGTAAGGAAAGCTCCTTCCTCGGAGGCAAGAAAGTAGGCCATATTGGCGACTTCCTCAGGGGTACCCATCCTACCGATGGGTTGTGTAGCTGCTAATTGTTCGTAAACTTCTTTTTCTTTCCCAGGATAATTTTTTGCCAAATAACCATCTACAAAAGGGGTGTGAACCCTTGCTGGAGAGATGGCATTACATCGGATATTATCTTCCACATAATCTCTGGCGATGGAATATGTCATGGTAAGAACAGCTCCTTTTGTCATAGAATAAGCAAATCTGTCCTGTATGCCCATAGTTGCGGCCACTGATGCCATATTTATGATTACACCTCCACCTTGGCCCTTCATCCTGCCAATTGCGGCCAGGGAACAATTATACACTCCCTTGATATTCACCGCCATTAGCCTATCTAAATCTGCCTCATGGGTTTGTTCCAGATTTCCCACGTGTGAAATGCCCGCGTTATTTACCAGAACATCTATATTGCCAGGGATGCTTTCTATCACCTCTTTGACCTGGGACTGATTGGCCACATCCACTTTTTTAAAAATAGCCTTTTCCCCTTGTTGAATTATTTTTTCAGTTTCAACCTGTCCGGCCTCCCCGTTGAAATCCAGCAAATATACAGTGGCTCCCGAAGAGGCAAATTTCTTTGTTATGGCCAAACCTATACCACTGGCACCACCTGATACCAGAACATTCTTTCCTTTCATCTGTTTATAATTTGTTTTTCAGCGGTCATAACCTGCCCCGTACCGCAGGTCGGGGTGGAATCTCGCTTTGATAATCATCCCTCTATGTGAGG
>PXCO01000128.1 GCA_003565295.1 Cyclobacteriaceae bacterium | reverse complement strand
GCTAAAAACCTAAAAGAAGACGTTATCCAAGGGTTGAAAATTGGAGCTGATGACTACATTACCAAACCCTTCAGCATGGAGGAACTCCTCCTTCGCATTACTGCCATATTAAGACGTACACAGGTAAAAGAGGAGATAAAGGAGCTGAAGACCTACAACTTCGGTGATTTCACCCTTCACTATGATCGGCAACTCCTTGAAAGTCCTAACGGAACGCATAAGTTAACCAGTAAAGAAAATGAACTGATGAGGTTGCTAGCGGCCGAACTCAATCAAACCGTTAGCCGTTCCCATGCATTAAAACAAATCTGGGGAGATGATAGTTACTTCAATGCCAGGAGTATGGATGTTTACCTGAGCAAAATTCGTAAACTATTAAGGGAAGACCCGAAAGTTCAAATCATCACGCTACATGGGGAGGGTTTTAAAATGGTGGAACAACAGGAAATTTAGATAAATTTTCACATTAATCGATTCCTAATTTGGAAGAAATTCGCCACCTTTATACTTAGTACAGATCTCCCCCCAACTATTATGGCATTGCCGGAATTTTCAGAAACACTAGTCTCACAACTTGACAGTCAGCAAATAATGGAGAGGATTTCTTCAGTGACTGCCCAAGAGGATAACCAAGAGTTTGCTGAACCTCAGAGCGACTCTTCATTTCTGTTCAATGGTCAAATCAAAACGGATTCTTTTTCCATTTCTGAAAAAGTAACAAAGGCAGATAGTTTTCTTCCATTGATTACCGGGAAGCTTGAGCCTACCCCCAAAGGTGCAATTTTGTTTTTAGATTACCGTTTTTTCCCAAGTACCGTGTTTTTTTTGAGCTTCTGGAGTGTCATTACCGCTTTATTGACGGTTTTTTTCTTAATTGTGCAGCAAAACTGGGTGTATTCCTTAATCAGTTTTATCTTAGGAGTACTCAACTATATTTTTGCCAAAAACTACTTTCAAAGAAAAGTGAAACGTTCCCAACATATCCTTCATCAAATGCTGGAAACACAGCTTAAGGATTAAAACACCGCCCCATTTTATCGTCTTTCTCAATGAAATATAGCAGTTAGGTTGTAATTTAGCTCCCTCAAAGGAGCTATCAATTTTAATTGCTATTAATACATCGGAAATTATGAACCACAGAATAGAAAAAGACACCATGGGCCCTGTGGAGGTGCCTGCAGACAAATATTGGGGTGCTCAAACCCAGCGTTCCATCAACAATTTTAAAATCGGTGGTGCTAGACATCAAATGCCCTTAGAAATTATCCATGCCTTTGCCATTTTAAAAAAGGCAGCGGCACTCACCAATGCAGAATTAGGAGTGCTTTCAGAGGATAAAGCCAAGGCCATCTCCGAGGTTTGTGATGAAATTCTGCAAGGAAAACTGGACGACCAGTTTCCTTTGGTGGTATGGCAGACAGGGTCTGGCACCCAATCCAACATGAATGTAAACGAGGTGGTTGCATACAGGGCCCATGTAAAACTTGGAGGTTCTTTGTCTGATGAAAAGAAAAAGGTTCATCCTAACGATGACGTCAATAAATCTCAATCCTCCAATGACACCTTCCCTACTGCCATGCACATCGCATCGTACAAAAAGGTGGTGGAAACTACGCTACCGGGTGTGGAAAGACTGAGAGACACTTTAAACACCAAATCCCAAGAGTACATGGGTGTGGTGAAAATCGGGAGAACCCATTTTATGGATGCAACCCCCCTTACATTAGGGCAAGAATTTTCTGGATACGTGGCACAACTTGACCATGCAATTAAGTCCATCAAGAATACGCTCCCCCATTTATCGGAATTGGCACTTGGAGGTACAGCGGTGGGCACCGGGCTCAATACCCCTAAAGGATATGCGGTAAAGGTAGCCGAAAAAATTGCAGAGATTTCTGGTTTCCCCTTCATTACTGCGCCCAACAAATTTGAATCATTAGCTGCCCATGACGCCATTGTAGAAACCCATGGTGCTTTAAAACAACTTGCCGTTAGTTTGATGAAAATTGCCAATGATATACGCATGCTATCCTCTGGCCCCAGATCAGGTATTGGGGAAATTCTTATTCCTGAAAATGAACCTGGCTCCTCCATCATGCCAGGAAAGGTCAACCCCACCCAGGCGGAGGCAATGACGATGGTCTGTGCCCAGGTAATGGGTAATGATACCGCAATATCCATTGGAGGTGCCAGTGGGCACTTTGAATTAAATGTGTTTAAGCCAATGATGGTGAATAACCTACTTCATTCGGCTACTTTACTGGGTGATGCCTGCGTTTCCTTCAATGACAATTGTGCTGTAGGGATTGCGCCAAATGAACCCATAATCAAACGTCATTTGGAAAACTCTTTGATGCTGGTGACTGCCTTAAATCCGCACCTGGGCTACGAAAATGCGGCCAACATCGCCAAAAAAGCCCACAAAGAGGGGAAAAGCCTGAGGGAAGCAGCTATAGCCTTGGGACTTCTCACTAGTGAAGAATTTGATGAATGGGTGAAACCTGAAAAAATGACTGGAAGTTTATAGGAAGGTGAGCTTGATATAATAAGAATGAGGGGGTTTCCCCCTTTTCTACCCATTTTATCCCGAATTTTCTAAAACAGGCCTTTTTACATAATTTTTTGTTAACTTTCATTCAATAATCAACCTTTTTCTCATTTACCAACTATTTGTCGTATGAAATCGAGCGTTATTATAAAGTGTAGTGTTGTCTTCATTCTTTCCATCTTCTTGTGGCTGCCCGCAATCGCTCAGGCCCAACTTTCAAAAGATGAAAGAAAAAAATGGAAAAGGGAAAAAAGGGCATTAAGTCCCGAAGAACTGAAACAACTTGTGGAAGAGAAACAACGTTTGGCCGCCATGGAGGATTCCCTTTTTGAGGCTAATGAAAACTTACAGCAAAAAGCGAGGGAGCAGGAAAGGACGAGGGAGCAGTTAAGAAAAAGAGTCGGCCACCTGGAAAAGGAAAACCAAGAACTAAACCGAAGACAACGCAGGTCTACAGTACAACGGGAAGAAAGCTCCGAACAGCGTAGCGAAAGCTGGGATCAGGGGGTTAGTTTCCGGGTACAAATCGGGGCAATTGAAGAAAAAGATGCCAAAGAATTTGAGGAGGGAAGCCCGGAATTCGACATTCGCAGAGAGGATGGCTATTTGAAATATCTTGTGGGTTATTTCAGGGATTATGAGGAAGCGGACAAGCTTAAAAAGGAACTTAGGAAACTGGGATTAAGAGGTGCTTGGGTAGTGCCCTTTAAGGATGGAAGCCGAGTCCCCCTCAAGGAGGTGCTTTCCACCCTAGAGTGATCCTATGCTTCACAACTGATTCTCTACATCCATTTACCTATCTGTCAGCTCTCAAGGAGTTTCCAACTGAACAATTGTGGTAATTATCGGTAAACAAGGTCATTGTTTCGTAATTTAGTCTTTATGGATTTCAGGTGGAAAATTAAAGAAAAGGCAGAAAGCACTTCTGTAGAGCTGCTTAGTAAGGATATCAATGTGAACCCTACCTTAGCTAACATTTTGGTGAACAGGGGAATTGATAGTTTTCAAAAAGCCAAAGACTTTTTCCGACCTGACCTGGACAAACTCCATGATCCATTTTTGATGAAAGATATGGGAAAAGCCGTAGACCGGCTTTTAAAGGCCATTGAAAATAAAGAAAAAATTCTTATTTACGGGGATTATGACGTAGATGGCACCACTTCGGTAGCCATGTTTCTAGGTTTTCTCAAGGAATTCTATGAGCAGGTGGGTTTTTACATTCCGGACCGATATAAAGAAGGGTATGGGGTTTCTGAAAAAGGGATCAGGTATGCCGCAGAAAGCGGGATAAGCCTAGTAGTATCATTGGATTGCGGGATTAAGGCTATCGACAGGATACAACTTGCCAATACATTGGGGATAGATTTCATCATTTGTGACCATCATACCCCCGGCGAGCAACTGCCAGAGGCCGTGGCAGTACTCGACCCCAAAAGAAAGGACTGCGACTATCCCTTTAAGGAACTTAGTGGCTGCGGTGTAGGATTTAAATTGATCCAGGCTTTTTCTCAGCGAACAGGCAGGGATATAAGCAAGCTTTACGGCTACCTAGATTTGCTTGCCGTTAGTATTGCGTCCGATATTGTCCCTATACAAGGGGAGAATCGGGTGTTTGCCTATTACGGTATAGAGCGGATCAATAACAACCCAAGACCCGGTCTTAAGGCCCTAATCCTCAAAGGAAAGGTGTCCAAGGATATTGATATCACCGATATCGTTTTCAAAATTGGCCCCAGGATCAATGCCTCTGGCAGAATAGAGCATGCCAAAGCATCTGTAGAGTTGCTTTTGTCCAAAGACCTGGATGAAGCCGTCAGAAGGGCTGAGCTGGTGGAGGACGTGAACAGCACCCGAAAGAATTTTGACGAAAACATCACGAGGGAAGCCCTGCAAATGATAGCCATACACGAGGCAAACGGGTCGAAAAAAAGCACAGTTTTGTACAAACATAATTGGCATAAAGGGGTCATTGGAATTGTTGCTTCAAGATGTATAGAGAAGTATTACCGCCCCACCATCATCCTCACCGAATCCAATAATAAAGCGACGGGAAGTGCCCGTTCCGTATTTGAGTTTGATATTTACGAAGCCATAGAGGCATGCAGCGACCTTTTGGAGCAGTTTGGTGGCCACAAATATGCCGCAGGGCTCACTTTGCCTGTAGAAAATGTGCCTGCTTTCCAGGAAAAATTCGAGCAGGAAGTAAGTGTGCGGATAAAGGAAAGTCATCTGCGCCCTACCTTGGAAATCGATGAAGAGCTGATTTTAGATCAAATCAACTTCAAGTTTTACAATATCCTTAAACAAATGGCTCCTTTTGGGCCTGGTAACCCAGAGCCTATTTTCTGTGCCAATCAGGTATATGCCGAGAATATCCGAATTCTGAAGGAGAAGCACCTGAGATTTGAAATTGTTCAAGACGGGCAGGAAACCAGACCAGTATGCATAGGATTTGGGTTTGCCAAGTATTATGATTTTCTTAAAAGTAAAATGCGCTTTAATATTGCATTTGAGTTGAGAGAAAACACCTTCCGGGACGTCAGCACCCTGCAACTGTACGTAAAGGATATAAAATTTGACTAAGCATGATATTAAAGGCAAATAATCTTGTGAAAATATACAAGAGAAAACGGGTGGTAAATGATATTTCCGTACAGGTGGAGCAAGGGGAAATTGTAGGGCTTCTTGGACCAAATGGGGCAGGAAAAACCACCTCTTTTTACATGATTGTGGGTCTTATAAAGCCTAACGGCGGAAAGGTGTATTTAGATGACAAGGACATTACCCCACTTCCCATGTACAAACGGGCCAAGTTGGGGATTGGGTACCTGGCCCAGGAAGCTTCGGTATTTAGGAAACTTACTGTAGAGGAAAACATCATGGCGGTACTCGAAATGACCAAACTTCCCAAAAAGGAACAAAAGGAGATTACAGAGAACCTCTTGGAAGAATTCAGCCTTACCCACGTGCGTAAAAATTTGGGGATGGTGCTTTCTGGTGGTGAACGCAGGAGAACAGAAATAGCAAGGGCCTTGGCCGTAAGTCCTAACTTTGTGCTCCTGGACGAACCATTTGCAGGGGTAGACCCTATCGCCGTGGAAGAAATACAAACCATAGTGGCAAAGCTGAAAAATAAAAACATAGGGATTCTGATCACCGACCACAATGTGAACGAAACGCTATCCATCACCGACAGGGCCTATTTAATGTTTGAAGGCAAACTCTTGAAGGCCGGCACCGCAGAAGAACTGGCCGCTGATGAACAGGTAAGAAAAGTGTATTTAGGAAAACATTTTGAATTGAAAAGGAAAATTTGAGATACTAATGGAGGTGATCAATACTTTTATGACCTGGATTTTCAGGAACCGCATAGGACAGATAGAAAGGTTCAAGACCAATCCCATTGAGGTTCAGCAGGAAATCCTTTTCAAACTCATCCATACAGCCAAAAACACCAAATTTGGGCAACAATATGGATTTAGCCAAATTTCCTCATATCGGGATTTCTCCAGACAAGTGCCTATCCACGATTATGAGCAAATTAAACCCTACATTGAAGAGACCATGAAGGGCAAGCAACAGGTGCTTTGGCCTTCTGAAATTCAATGGTTTAGCAAATCCTCCGGAACCACAGGCTCTAGAAGTAAGTTCATCCCCGTGTCCCAGGAATCCTTAGAGGATTGTCATTTCAAGGGAGGGAAAGATATGCTCTCTCTCTACATCAATAATTTCCCCGAAACGAAGTTATTTACTGGAAAAAGCCTTTCCATAGGAGGCAGTCTTCAAATCAACAATCTCGATGGAAACAAAAACAGCCATTTTGGAGATATATCTGCGGTAATCATGCAAAACCTCCCCCTTTGGGCTCAATTTGCCCGAACCCCAAGCCTGGAGACTGCCCTGATGGGGGAATGGGAAAAGAAGATAGAAAGAATGGCGGAGGAAACCATTCAGGAAAATGTCACCAGCCTCACGGGTGTTCCCACCTGGACGCTGGTACTTTTGGAAAAAATACTACAGTTGACAGGGAAAAACCACATTGGGGAGATATGGCCTAACCTGGAAGTGTTTTTCCATGGGGCGGTAGCCTTTGGCCCTTACAGGGAATTGTTTAAAAAATTAATTCCCCTTTCCAAAATGAACTACATGGAAACCTACAATGCCTCAGAGGGCTTTTTTGGAATTCAGGACCAATCCCACAGCGATGAATTGTTGCTTATGCTCGACTATGGGATATTTTACGAATTCATCCCAATGGATGAATGGGAAGAGGAGCAACCCACTGCCATTCCTCTGGAGGATGTAAAAAAGGACAGGAATTATGCCATGATCATTTCCACAAATGGTGGCCTGTGGCGCTATAAAATCGGGGACACCGTCAAATTCACTTCCATTAAGCCCTACAGGATAAAAATCTCAGGTAGGACCAAGCATTTCATTAATGCCTTTGGAGAGGAAATAATTGTGGAAAATGCCGAAAGAGCCATTGAGCTTGCCTGCCAGGCCACAGGAGCTGCCATAAAAAATTTCACCGCCGCACCTGTATATTTCGGTCAGAACGGCAAAAAAGGAAGCCATGAATGGATTGTGGAATTTGCCATTCCACCAGAGAATTTGAAAGCATTTGGTCAAAAGCTTGATGGGTATTTAAGGGAGCTGAATTCTGACTATGATGCAAAACGGTATATGGACATGGCCTTAACCGCACCGGTGATCCATCTGGCACCAGACGGCACATTTGACAAATGGCTGAAATCCAAGGGAAAGCTAGGTGGGCAGAACAAGGTACCAAGGCTTTACAATAACCGGGAATACATAGATGACATCCTTACATTTCTCCAATGAAAATTGGATATTTTCGTTGATTTCTAGGTCAAAACAATATGGTATTAACCTCACATTTCTGAATTTGAAAACATTGTTTTTGTATTGACCGCCATTCAAAATCTTGCTTCAACTAGGTTATAGCCTTCTTGTACATTAACTTTTGCACCTTATCCACATTTATCCACATTTATCCACATAACATTGGCTTAACATGTTAATAAACTGTTTATCAGTATATTATAATATTATTTAAAAAATACAATTTGTGGATAAATGGCTGAGGCCTAGGTGCAACCTAAAAAAAAACCCATATGGTAATCATAAATCGACGATATTTTACAAAAATAATGCGTTGCTTTTAGGTGTGCCCCAATGCACCAATTTTTGGCATTCTATTCATTTTTATTTTTGGCGCTTTTCTAGCCGTTTTGCTTCTTCCCAATAGGTGTCCATTTCTGCAAGGCTCATCTTATCGAGTGTTTTCCCGGCAAGTTTGGAAGACTCCTCCAAAAACTGAAACCTCCTGATGAATTTCCTGTTAGTTTTCTCTAATGCCTCCTCCGGGTTGATGTCGATAAACCTGGCATAATTGATCAAAGAAAACAGGAGATCCCCAAACTCCTCGCTAGCCTTTTCTACCGCTATCTCTTCTTCATGCTCTACATTGTAAACTTCTCGGAACTCCCTCATTTCTTCTTCCACTTTTTCCCAAACCTGGCTTTTTTCTTCCCAGTCAAAGCCAATCCCTCTGGCCTTTTCCTGAATTCGCATCGCCTTGATCAGTGCAGGTAAGGAGCGGGGCACGCCTCCCAAAACACTGTTGTTTTTACCCCCCTTTTCTTTCAGTTTTATCCTTTCCCAGTTTTGCTTTACAGCCTCTTCGTCGTTGGCCTCTGTATCTCCGTAAATGTGGGGATGTCTACGGATCAACTTCTCGTTCAGCCCTTTGATCACCTTCAGCATATCAAAAGCACCTTTCTCCTCAGCAATTTTGGCATAAAACACCAGGTGAAGCAATAAATCACCCACCTCCATTTTTACCTCACCCAGGTCCCCCTCCATAAGGGCGTCAGAAAGCTCAAAAGCCTCCTCAATGGTTAAATGTCTGAGGCTTTCCATGGTTTGTTTCCTGTCCCATGGGCATTTCTCCCTAAGTTCTTCCATGATGGTAAGTAACTCATCAAAAGCCCTAAGGGTCTCATCTCTTTTGGTTTCTCTAGTCATGATTTGTGGAAACTATTGCTTATCGGTGTACGTTCTGAAAGTAATGTGTAAATTTGTAGAAATTAATTTGATATGACAACTGTATATTTGACCTTGGCTTTTATCGCACTCTTCTTCATTCTGATGTCTGTAAGGTTGATATTTTTGAAGAATGGTGAATTCAAGGGCACCTGTGCCTCGCAAAACCCTTATCTCAATAAGGATAGCGAAACCTGCGGTTACTGTGGGAAAAAGGTGGATCAGGATTCCTCCTGCGGTAACCCGGACAACGAAGTGGACAAGGTACTGGCCAAATTTAAATAACAAACTAGTGTTATGTTAACCAAACTATGGACCAATATCTCCCGCAGGTTTCGCAGATATTCGCAGAGAACTTCCGCAATGCACAAGTTACTCTGCCGGAATCCGAATGTCGGGTTATTCCTAACGTAACACTAGATAATTATTTCCGGTATTTTTCTTTTCAACTAACCAATAAATTTTAGTGGCATTAATCAAGTCAATTTCTGGCATAAGGGGCACAATTGGGGGCAAACCTGGAGAAGGGCTATCCCCTTTGGACATTGTGAAGTTTTCGGCAGCCTATGGACAATGGGTGCTGGAGTCCGCTCAAAACCCCAAAATCGTAATCGGTAGAGATGCCCGAATATCCGGTCAAATGGTCACCCAGCTCGTAAGTGCAACACTGCAAGGCATGGGTATACACGTAATCGACCTGGGTCTGAGCACCACTCCTACAGTGGAATTGGCTGTCCCCTGGGAAAAGGCAGGGGGTGGAATCATTATCACGGCCAGCCACAACCCTAGTCAATGGAACGCATTGAAACTACTCAATAGTAAAGGAGAATTTATCAATGCAGAGGAAGGTCAATCTGTGCTCCAAAAAGCCCAACTAGAAAATTTTAGCTTTGCCACTGTTAAAAAATTAGGAGGATATACCCTTTTGGATAATTATATGGACAGGCATATTGATCATGTGCTGGGACTGGAGTTGGTAGATAAAGAGGCCATAGCCGACAGAAAATTTAAAATTGTCATTGATTGTGTAAACTCCACCGGAGGAATAGTCATTCCAAAGCTTTTAAAAGCTTTAGGTGTAGAAACCATAGAGGGTTTATTCACAGAAGCCGATGGAAACTTTGGGCACAACCCCGAACCCCTCCCGGAACACCTCCGGGATATTTCCCAAAAATTGGAAAATGGTTCTTATGATTTAGGCATAGTGGTTGACCCAGATGTGGATAGGCTTGCGTTTCTAAACGAAGATGGCAGCTTTTTTGGAGAAGAATACACCTTGGTGGCAGTAGCAGATTATGTGCTCTCCCATACCCCGGGAAACACCGTGTCTAACCTTAGTTCCACCAAAGCCCTTAGCGATGTTACAGTAAAGAGAGGCGGCGAATACTTTGCTTCGGCAGTGGGTGAGGTGAATGTGGTGGAAAAAATGAAAGAAAAAAATGCCATTATTGGTGGTGAAGGAAACGGAGGAATTATTTACCCGGAATCTCATTTTGGCCGAGATGCGCTGGTTGGCATTGGCTTATTTCTTACTCATCTGGCCAAATTTGGGAAACCCATTAGTAGGCTTAGGGCATCCTATCCCAATTACCATATTTCCAAGAATAAAATTGAATTGACCCCACAAATCGATGTGGACAAGGTATTGGATGAAATCAAAAAAAGATATCAAAAACACCCTATCAACGACGTAGATGGCGTCAAGATTGAATTTGAAAATGAATGGGTACATTTAAGAAAGTCTAATACTGAGCCCATCATACGAATCTATTCCGAATCTACCAGCTCCGCAACGGCTGAACACCTTGCCAATAAATTAATTGCCGATATAAAAGAGATAATTTCAGAAGCGAGGTAAAGTCCCCTCTTTAACCACAACATGCCAGAAAGAACTGCCATTTATTTGGACAATGCCGCTACCACAACACTTGATGAACGTGTATTGGGGGAAATGCTCCCCTATTTGCACACTTATTATGGTAACCCTTCCGCTGTTCATGCGCATGGCAGAAGGGTGAGGACTGCCATAGAAAAGGCGAGAAAACAGGTGGCTAGCCTACTCAATGCTTCACCGGGGGAAATTTGCTTCACCTCTGGGGGCACGGAAGCAGATAATACCGTGATCCATGGGGCTGTGAGCTCCCTTAGCCTTAGACAAATCATTACTTCCCCCATAGAGCATCATGCGGTGCTGCATTCGGTAGAAAAATGTGCCCTCAATAACGGAATCCCCCTTCGACTACTTGAATTAGATGAAAAAGGCAACCCAAACCTGAGCCAGCTTAGGCAATGGCTTGGGGAAGAACCCCGTTCCCTGGTAACCTTGATGCAAGGAAACAATGAAATTGGAAATCTTATTGACCTTGAAATAATTGCAGAAATTTGTGAAGAAAAAGGGGCTTTTTTTCATTCTGACACCGTCCAAACGATGGGGCATTACCCCCATGACCTAAAATCGCTAAAGGCAAATGCCATTGTTGGTTCAGCACATAAGTTTCATGGCCCTAAAGGCATAGGGTTCTTTTATCTGAAAAAGTCGAACAGAATTCAGCCGCATATAGTTGGCGGTTCACAGGAAAGAAATATGCGGGGGGGGACCGAGAATGTTTATGGAATTGTAGGTTTGGCAAAAGCACTGACCCTTGCCTACGAGGATATGAGCAGCCATCAAAGGCACATTAAAGGCCTCAAGCAACTTTTCATCCATGAACTTAAGCAAGCTATACCTGAGGTAACCTTTAATGGCTCCTCAGGAGATTTGGAAAAAAGCCTTTATACTGTGATAAATGTTTCCCTTCCCCCTTCCCCCAAAAATCAAGGCATGCTGCTTTTTAACCTTGACCTGAACGGTATTTCTGCTTCTGGTGGTTCTGCATGCAGTAGTGGGGCAGCACAAGGTTCCCATGTTCTGAGGGCTTTAGATGCCCGTACAGACAGGGAATCCGTACGATTTTCATTTAGCAGGTACAATAGCATACAGGATATCCAACAAGTAGTACAGGTGCTGAGTGAACTTTACGCAGGTTAAAATGGAAGCTTGGAAAGATCTACATTTCCACCAGACAATATTATCCCCACTTCTTTTCCTTCAAACAGCTCTTTTCTACTGAAAACGGCGGCCAATGGTACTGCACAGCTTGGCTCAACCACAACCTTTAGCCTTTCGTATATCACTCGCATAGCATCTATGATTTCCTCATCATTAACGGTGAGAATATCCTCCACCAATTCCATCACCACCATAAAATTCCTTTCCCCTAGCGAAGTAAGCAGGCCGTCAGCAATAGTTTTGGGCTCTACCATCAGTATTCTTTTCCCAGCCTGAAAAGATCTATAGGCATCATCGGCACCTTCAGGTTCTGCTCCATACACCTTGGTATTAGTAGAAAGATAACTTGAGGATAATGCCGTTCCGGCCAATAAACCACCACCACCCACCGGAGCCAGCAAAGCATCTAAATGGGGCCTGTCTTCCAAAAATTCCATGGCACAGGTGGCTTGACCCTCAATAATGTCCCAGTGGTCATAGGGGGGGATGAAAGAAGCACCCGTTTCCTTCACAACCTCTTGAAGGGTAAGTTCCCTCGCCTCAAGGGTGGGTTCACAAAAAATGATGTTGCCTCCGTAACCTTCCACAGCGCTGATCTTGACTTTTGGTGCCGTTCTGGGCATTACGATATGACATGGTATTCCCACCTGGGAAGCGGCCTTTGCCAAGGCGGCAGCATGGTTTCCACTGCTATGCGTAGCCACCCCATTGGGTAGTATGGCTTTAGGCAGTTTTAAAACTGCATTGGCAGCTCCCCTGGCTTTAAAGGCCCCTACTTTCTGAAAATTTTCACATTTAAAATAGAGGTTACATTGGGCCATGTGATCGATGGCGGAACTTTTCAATATGGGAGTCCTGTGTATGTATGGTGCAATTCTCTTAGAGGCCTGATTTATATCCTCCAATGAGGGGAAGTGAACTATATCCATAAAATTATTTGCCTGGAAAACCATCATTGTTTTCCAGGCAAATTATGAAATTACAGCTGATTTAATGGTGTTACCGGGTTAAAACTTCTCGCATGGCCTCAATATAGGAGGGTTCAGGAACATCCCTCCCCAGTAGCAGTGACACAAAATGATCGGCCAATATTTCTGCTGGATGTAGTGTATACGAAGTGTTCGTACCGATTTTTTGTTCCAGATCGGAAGCTGCCTCGAAGTTCTTTAATACGGGATTTCCATCCACCAATTTGGCCGCCTTTTCCCCTTCAGGCCCATCCACCAACATAAGCCGTTGTTCCATGTAGGTGAAAAATGAGCCCCCGTCCCAATCTTCTTCTGAGATGAGGATAAATACTACTTCTTCATCCTTATCATCTATTTTCAAAGTAATGGTATGGTCCAAAAACGGGGCATCAGGATTGGTGATGACATAATCCCTTATGGCCTCAGGATAAAGAATTCGATTGGTTTCATGGAAATTAATGGTCTCATATAACTCCTTATTTTTCTCAGGCTTATACCTGGTTAAGATATGAAAGAGTCCATGGGCGAGAAAGCGTTCAGAGACAGTGCCCCTTACTACTATGTAATTCTCTCTAGTGTAACTAACCGCGTTACCTTCCTCTGCCATGGTAGACTTGACTAATAATATTTCATTCGGAAATTCCAGTTTTAAACCTAGGTTATCTATTTTCTCCTTAATCCCCAAAATTCTTTCTGTTAAGGTTTGCCTTTCTTCTTGGGTCCAACTTTGAGCTTGTTGGCTGGCAAATTCCAGGTAATCCTCTTCTTTTTCACTGGACTTATTCCTGGTCCTGGAAATCAAATCAAATTTACTCAGCTCTCTGGTGTAAGTGTCGGAGGTACCAAGTCGCTCGGCTGCTTCATCTACGGGAGTGAATACAATGACAACATCATCCCCAAACTCCACTTCCAATGACGGGTCCCGTGGTGTCCTTGGAGGATCCTCCTCGTCGGGGTCTTCCGTGGGATCCTCAGTTACGGGAGGGGTATCCGGTGCTTCATCAGCGCTACAGGCGACCATGAATACAAATAATAAACATGGTAGTAATCGAAAAACGGTATACTTTTCCATAGTGATGTTTTAATTATATTTTTCTATATTCTAATATAACTCCAAAATTTTTAGCAAACACTTATATTCTACTAAAACCGCACACACAAAATGTATATAAGCAACTCCCAGCTTTTTATTGCATCGATTCATGGTTTACATTCATCTAAAACCTATTTATTTGAACAACCAATAATTTAACAGGCAAATTAGGGAAATCCTACTAAAACTAATTATAGTTAAGTGGAATTACCTTGACAAAACATCTTTCATAGCATCTATATATGATGGCTCTGGCACAGTTCTGCCCATAACTAGCATCACAAAATGCTCAGCCAATATCTCTTCGGGGTGCAGGGTATATTCAGTGTTGGTTCCAATTTTTTGCTTCAAATCCGTGGCAGCCGCAAAATTTCTTAAAATTGGATATTCCTCAACTAGTTTCGCTGCTTTTTCACCTTCAAGTCCATCGATAAACATCAGTCTTTGTTTCATATACCCGAAAAATGAGCCCCCGTCCCATTCCTCTTCCGAAATTAAAATAAAAACTACCTCCTCATCCTCATCATCAATTTTCAAGGTGATGGTGTGTTCCAAAAATGGAGCATCCGGATTGGTAATTACATAATCTCTGATTGCTTCAGGATAGTGAATCCGGTTGGTTTCATAAAAATTAATGGTTGCATATAATTCCTTCCTTCTATCAGGCTTATATCTGGTGAGTATATGGAAAAGTTCATGAGCAAGAAAAGATTCGGATACTATCCCTCGCACTACTATGTAGTTTTCTCTGGTATAGCTCACAGCATTACCCTCCTCTGCCATTGTAGACTTTACCAACAATATCTCTTTGGGGAATTCAAGCTTTAGACCTAAGTTATCTATTCTGTTTTTAATGCTTAAAATCCTCTCCCTTAAAACCTCTCTTTCTTCCTCTGTCCAAGGCTCCGCTTGTTGGCTGGCAAATTCCAGATAATCCTCTTCTTTATCACTAGATTTATCCCTAGTCCTGGAAATCAGGTCAAATTTACTCAACTCCTTGGTATAGGAATCTGGGGTACCAAGTCGCTCAGCTGCTTCATCTACGGGAGTGAATACAATGAAAACATCATCCCCAAACTCCACTTCCAGTTCAGGATCCCGAGGGGTTCTTGGGGGGTCATTTTCATTGGGGTCATCATTGGGATCCTCAACTACGGGTGGAGTATCAGGTGCTTCATCAGAACTACAGGCAACCATAAATGTAAATAATAAAAAGACACATGGTAGCAATTGGAAAATAATCTTCTTTTTCATGGTGAACTTATTGATAGTTATTCTTTTTTTTTCAAAATAGTTTCTAAGGTTTTACCAAATTCATAAAGGTTTTCTTCAGAAAGCATGTCGATATGTTCCCCTGGTACCTCCCAGGTAGTTATGGGGTTTATAAATGGCTTCCATCCATAAAATTCTTTATCGGGCAAATACCCGCTCTGGACTTTGGCTTTTACCAGATGAACCTCTCCAGGATAAGGTTTCAACCGGTATTTTTTACACGCAATTTTATAGCGCTTTTCAATCTCCTTGAACTTAATTAGCAAAGGGTCTTGCAGCGGCGTATCTCTACCTAATTTCTTCCCAAGCTTTTTCATCTTATTTGTAAATGAGACTTTCTTGATCCGCCAGAGTATCTTTGGGTGATACATCAGCAAATAGAAATCATAAAATCTTTTTCGAATGGAATGAAAATAATGAAACCATATTTTTTCCCACTTCCCAAGGTTTTGCTCCGCATTAATGGCATATGTATCAAAGAAAATAAGCTTTGATACCGATTTCCCCATTGCCTCAAGCTGGTGGGACATTTCATAGGCAATAATCCCACCAAGAGAATATCCTGCCAAAACATATGGGCCATCCGGGTTTTGTTCCAACAAATCCTTTATGTATTCCTTGGCAATTTCCTCAACATTCATTTCGGGCATATTTTCCCCATCAAGACCCAAGGCCTGAAAACCATACACAGGTTGTTCGGCGGGCAATCTTCTAGCCAATTCTATGAATGGGTGGATATTTAGGCCTCCACCATGCACGATGTAAAGAGGAGCTTCTGAACCAGAAGCTTTTATGGATACCAATGGCTTCCATAAACTTTCGGAGCTCTGTGCATTTTCCTCTAAAAAATTAGCGAATTCAATGACGGTTGGATGTTTAAAAAGAACTGATAAAGGGATTTTTTGCCCAAAATATTGTTCAAGTTTAGAAATCAGCTTAACCCCGTGTAGAGAATTCCCACCAACCTCAAAAAAGTTGTCCTTCTTTTTCAAGGTATCAACCCCAAGTACCTCCTTCCATATTTTCAATAGGGTTTTCTCTTTTTCACTTTCATATTGGCTGCCCCTGGTATTCACTATTTCAATATCCGTATACTCCTCCAGCTTTTTCCTGTCAATTTTTCCATTTACGGAGGTGGGAAAATCGCATACCTCAACAAAAAGACCGGGAACCATATAATAAGGCAAAATCTCCTTTAATTGATTCTTAATTATATTTTGAAGACCAGACGACAAAGGCCTAGGAGAAAAGGTCAAACCCTTGGAAGAAGCTAACTTTAGGAATGCTGTCAAAAGGTGGACATTGCCTTTTTTTTGTTGAATGACCACAGCATCCTCAATTTCATTAATTTCCCTTAGGGCTTCCATGATTTCCCCTAACTCAACCCTATACCCGTCAATTTTGATTTGATCATCCTTTCTCCCGGTGATGAGCAATTCACTATCATCGTTGATATAACCCAAATCCCCTGTGAGATATATCCTCTTTTGTGGGTGGAGAGGATGCGGGACAAATTTGATCCTGTTTAATTTTTCATTATGTAGGTATTCAGGTGAAACACCTTCTCCGGCAATGGCCACTTCTCCTTCTGACCCTTTAAAGGCCACCCTTCTATCATTATCCAAAATCCATATTTCGGTATTATCTATTGGACGGCCTACCGTGATAATGGTGTCATCCTTATCAATTTTTTTTAAGGTTGAAAAAATCGTGGTCTCTGTGGGACCATAAATGTTCCAAACTTCCCCACATTTCCCCAGTAACCATTTCGCCAAGCTTAGGGATAAGGCTTCTCCACCTGAAATGGCTTTTAAACCGGGGAAAGGTTTTTCCCAGCCATAGGAAAAAAGCATTTTCCAATGAGTAGGGGTGGCAAACATTACAGTGATGTCCCTATCTTCAATATTTTCAAGAATGACAGCGGGTTCTTTACGGTCATCCTTGTCCAACATATACATAGAGGCACCAAAAACCAATGGCAATATGGTTTCTAAGATCCCTATATCAAATGAAATCGAACTTACTGATAATATTCTATCATCAGGAGATATACCCGGCACCTTCACAAATGACCCGGCAAAATTGGCCAAATTCCTATGTGTCAATATTACTCCCTTAGGTTTCCCGGTTGACCCAGAGGTATATATGACATATGCAGGGGTGTACAGTGATAGGGAAAGTGATAGATTATCTACAGGAAATTCACTTGCCAGCACAGAAAGTTCTTCCCAGTAAAAAATTTTAGGCTTCACCCGGTCGATAAGTGGATATGTATTAGAAGTCACAAAAAATTGACAACCATCATTCACCATGTAAGATATCCTTTTTGCAGGTAAGGTATCATCAATAGGTAGATATGC
>PXCO01000221.1 GCA_003565295.1 Cyclobacteriaceae bacterium | reverse complement strand
TTTTCACCTTAGGCCTCACCTCATAGTAAAGGTTAGTCCGGTTAAAGGAAGACTTAAACAGATCGGCCTCTTCCATTTGAAGGTTTCGCTGTATGTCCTGCTGAACCTTTGGCGTGGCAGTTGCGGTGAGGGCAATGACCGGCAACTCATTTCCAATCTGAGCGATAATACTTTTGATTTTCCTGTACTCAGGCCGGAAGTCATGGCCCCATTCTGATATGCAATGTGCCTCATCTATGGCAACAAAGCTGAGTTTTGCCTCCTTGAGGAAAAGCACGTTTTCTTCTTTTGTCAGCGATTCCGGTGCCACATAAAGTAACTTGGTCCTCCCCGAAAGCACCTCCGCTTTCACCTTGTTGGTTTCTGACTTGCTCAAGGTGGAGTTCAAAAAATGGGCGTTAATCCCAAACGTGTTTAACTGGTCCACCTGGTTCTTCATCAGGGCAATAAGAGGGCTAATCACTATGGCTGTACCATCATTGGTGATGGCCGGAAGCTGATAGCAAAGTGACTTGCCTGCCCCTGTGGGCATAATGACGAAGGTGTTGTTCCCCTTAAGGATATTGTCAACTATGGCTTCCTGGTTTCCCCTAAAATGGCTAAAACCAAAAATTCTTTTCAAATTATCTTTAACAATTGTATCCACTCCGAGAATAATTTAAGAATATGCTCCGCCTCCTATGGTCTAAAGCTAAATGCGATTTCTTTCCTACCTTTGTACAAATTTAATAATTAGGAACGGTAAAGTTGAAATTACGAAAAAATATTAAATCCACTGCAAAAAATGTCCTGCAAATAGAGGCTGATGCATTAAGGAGCTTGATAGACCTGATAGATGATGATTTCGTTGCATGTGTGGAACACATTTTATTATGCAAGGGACGGGTAGTGGTTACGGGAATTGGTAAAAGTGCCATCATTGCCAATAAAATTGTGGCCACCCTGAATTCCACAGGTACTCCTTCTTTATTTTTACATGCCGCTGACGCAATTCATGGGGATTTAGGTATGATAAGAAAAGAAGATTTCGTAATATGCATTTCGAAAAGTGGCAACACTCCTGAAATCAAGGTATTGGTGCCCTTGCTCAAACATTTAGGTTCAAAACTTGCTGCACTTGTATCTCAGAGGGAAAGCTTCCTGGCCGAACAGGCAGATTTTGTGTTGCATGCCGGAATAACAGCTGAGGCCTGCCCTAATAATTTAGCACCAACCACCAGTACCACTGTACACATGGCCATGGGTGACGCGCTCGCCATTTGCTTATTGGAATGTAAAGGTTTTACCGCCAGTGATTTCGCTAGGTTTCACCCCGGCGGGTCCTTGGGAAAGCAGCTATACCTTAAGGTAGGAGACCTTGCCCAAAAGAATGCCTTACCCGTGGTGCGTGAAGACAGCCCACTTACGGAGGTAATCATGGAAATAAGTGGCAAAAGGCTGGGTGCCACCGCGGTTGTGAATCATTCAGGGGAACTTACCGGCATTGTGACCGATGGAGACCTGAGGAGGATGCTTGAACAAAGGACTGACTTGACAGGAGTAGTAGCAAAAGAAATCATGAGCAGTAAGCCAAAGTGCATTTCGGTGGAAGATTATGCCGTAAGAGCTTTAAACTTGATGAAAACCTATAATATCACGCAATTAGTTGCCACCAGGGGAAAGGAAATTGTTGGATTTGTTCATATCCATGACTTGATGAAAGAAGGAATCGTTTAAAACAGATGAAGCAGCAACCGTACATTGTGATCTTGGCCGGCGGTTTAGGGATTAAATTTTGGCCTCAAAGTAGATACAGTAAACCCAAGCAGTTTTTAGACTTATTAGGCATAGGGAGGACACTTCTACAGATGACCTATGACAGGTTTATTTCCAAGTATCCCCTGGAGAGATTTTTGGTGGTGACCAATAAGAAGTACGTAAGTTTGGTCAAGGAACAGCTGCCTGAACTTTTGCCTCATCAGATATTGGTGGAGCCCCTGAGGAGAAACACCGCTGCGTCCATCGCCCTAGCCTCCTATAAAATCAAAAACCTGGATCCAAAGGCCAAGGTAGTGGTGAGCCCCTCGGATCAATTGATCTTTAATGAGTCCGTTTTTTACCAGGCGATAGACCAGGCTCTCATGGCTGCGGAGACAGAACATCGATTACTGACCATTGGCATCCGGCCCAATAGGCCAGATACAAGCTATGGGTACATACAGTATGTCGAAAACAACCATTCTCCCGAGCAAAAAGTAAAAACCTTTACTGAAAAACCAGGCCTTGAATTGGCCCAAACCTTTTTAGATAGTGGAGATTTCGTTTGGAATTCAGGCATGTTTGTGTGGAAGAACATCAGTATCATCAATGCCTTCGAAAAATACCTTCCAGAATTAGCAGAGGTCTTTGAGGAAGGTTCCAGTTATTTTTGCACCCCACAGGAAGAAGAGTTTTTAAGAAAAGCCTACAGCCTCATTAAAAACATATCCATAGACCATGGTGTACTGGAGCGGTCCGAATCTGTATATGTGGTCCTGGGGGATTTTGGGTGGTCTGACCTGGGGTCTTGGCACAACCTTTACGAACACAAGAATAAAGACAAGAAAAAGAATGTCCTTGAGGCCAATGCGCTACTCTATGATGCTGAAAACTGTTACGTACAGATGAGTGATGATAAGCTCGTGGTTATACAAGGCCTGAAAGACTACCTTATCTCTGAGAATGGAAACGTTTTGCTTATCTGTAAATTAAGAGAAGAGGACAGGTTTCGTGAGTTTTTAACAGATGCCAAAGAAAAAGGCGGGGAGTTTCTGTAAGCCAATAAACGGCTACCCCTTTTCGGGATCGCTTAAAGGGTCATCAGGTGGGCGCGAGAACTTTTCAGGTATTTTGCTACGTGCATTGACCCCTAACTCCCTGAGTTTCTCTGTTTGTCTTATAAGGTTTCCCGTACCTGAGTAAATTTGCTTATAGGCTTTTGTATAACTGTTCTGGGTTTTTTCAAGGTGCTTCCCCATTTCATCCAGGCTGCCGAGAAAGGCCACAAATTTATCATAAAGTTTCCCTCCCCTATCGGCAATTTCTATCGCATTTTTACTCTGATCGTCTCTTATCCATAGATCCTTGATCATCTTCAAAGCCGCTATCAAATTGCTGCTGCTTATTAGTAGCACCCTCTTTTTATAAGCATATTCCCAAAGTTGATCATCTGCTTGTAGGGCTAACATATAAGCTGCCTCTACAGGCACAAACATCATCACAAAATCCAGTACCTTGTCATAAGAATCATATTGCTTGGCGGATAATTGATCGATATGAAGCCGTACGGCTCTTTTGTGCCCCACCAGAAAAGCCTTCTTTTCATCCTCAGTATCGGCATGGAAATACCGCTCATAATCCAGCAAGGAAACTTTGGAGTCGATAATTACCTTTCTGTCATCGGGAAAATGAATGGTAATGTCCGGTTGCATCTTTCTCCCTTCAGGCCCCAATAGGGGGTTGCCTGAAGCATCTTTCAAAAACTCCTGAACAAGATAGTGCCTACCTCTTTCTAAGCCTGATTGTTGAAGAATGGTCTCCAAGATTGCCTCTCCCCAATTACCTCTCACCTTGGAGTTACCCCTAAGGGCCTCAGTGAGATTTTTGGCTTCATCGCTGATCTGCCGGTTCAATTGGGCAAGCTCCTTCACCCTAGCCTCCAGTGAAAACCTTTCTTTTGATTCCTTATCATAGGTTTCTTCTACCCGTTGTTTAAAAGTATGGAGTTCTTTTCCCAGGGGAGCCAAGATACGTTCTATGTTTTGTTGGTTTTGTAGTGAAAATTTCCTGGATTTCTCCTCAAGAATCCGGTTGGCCAAATTTTCAAACTCAATCGCAAAATGCTTTTTATTTTCCTGGAGTTCTTCACTATGCAACAAGATTTTATCGGTAAGAAATTTAACCTCCTTTTCCAAGGTGACTTTTTCTATGGTCAATTTTTGCAGCTCCTCTTGTTTGGCCCTCAAGGCAAGATTATGGGTACGCTGGCTTAAAATGATCCAGACCATTGAAATCACAAGGGAAATCATAGAAAGGCCCAGCAAAAGTTCCATCTCCCTATCGCTTTCCTTTTCGCTGCCTTACTGCCTCGTAGATGGCCACGGCTGCTGCCACGGACACATTTAAACTTTCTATTTGACCAGCTACGGGAATTTGGACAAATTCATCACTGATCCCAAGCAGCTCATTGGATATCCCATCCTCTTCCGAACCTAGCACCAGTACCGTGGGCACTGAAAAATCTGCCTGATATAGCGGTCTATCTGTTTTTTCCGTGACGCTCACCACATTCAATCCCATCTTTTTAAGATCCTTTAGGGCGTAATATAAATTTTTCACTCTACAAACTGGGAGATAGTTTAAAGCCCCCGCAGAAGTCTTTACCGCATCGGAGTTGATCTGGGCACTGCCCTTTTCCGGAATTAGGAGCGCATGTACTCCCGCCACCTCTGCTGACCTGGCTATGGCCCCAAAATTCCTCACATCCGTGATTCTGTCCAGCATCAAAAGGAGTGGAGCAATTCCTTTGGAAAAGCAAGCATCCACCACATTGTCCAGAGAGGCATAGCTGATCGCAGAAATATAAGCAATTACCCCTTGGTGGTTTTTTCTCGTGATCCTGTTGAGCTTTCCTTCCGGCACCCTGCTGATGGGTACACCTTTGGATTTGGCCAGTTGTAAGACCTCCTTGGTCATTTCACTGTTCTGTTCCTTGTTGAGCAGGATTTTATCAATTTCCTGATCGGAATGCAAAGCTTCCAGGACTACCCTGGAACCGAAAATAAAATCCTTTTCGTGCTCTTTTTTATTAATCAAAAAGCCATCTGACCGTTTCTCCATGCCGTTATAGTTCTGAACCACTCCGGCTGGTAAGACCTGGAGCGGTTTAAGGTGTAGTAATTGGGGGTAAGTATGTTCTTTACTCGGGCAAAGGTAAAGGTAATTTTCGAATTCGGGTCATTGCCCAGGTAAATCCAGCTTTCCCTATTCAGGTTAAAATACACTTCTTGAGGTGGCCCCATTATGATATAAACCATGCCCCTGTCCGTAGCCCATCCATCTTTAAAATCGGTAAACAATATATTGGCGAATTCTACCTGCCTGAAATATTCTTTAATCAATTCCTTGGCTTTGTCTTCATCTTTGGTCATCTGTATCCAATATTCGTCCAAGGCCAATTTCTTGTTTTCGGCCTCCTGAAGCTTTTCATGTTCCTGACGGGTACTGATATAGGTTACCATCTGTACCATTTCCTCCCAGGAAGATACCCTGGGAAAACTTTTCCCGGTAGTTTTGACCAGCACCCCACTATTTGCCGTGGTGTCGGATTGAATAAAATAATACCCCCTTCTATCGAAAGACTGAGGTACATTGATCAGAAAATCCCCTTGGTATTCTACCGGAACCTCTCTGGCCACAGGCCCGGGTTTGGTTTCCATGGGAGGCAGAGGCAAGGGGAACTCCTGTGGGTAATAGAAATGGTGCAAATTGGTGACCCCATACCCATTGAATAGCAAAGATTCCTCTACATTCAGGTAGGTCTGGTCATAGGGGATATCATTGCCATAGTAAGCCCCAAAACTCGGGATATCTTCTACAAAGGGACTGATCAAGTCTACATGATATATATATTCATCTCCCTGCCTGGAGTCCTTCGCCCAGAATATCACATAGGCTTCTTCCTGTCCCTCAGGTACCTGGACTTCTTCTTCAAAATAAAAGTGCGAATCGACTTCCCTTACTAAACTTTCCCCATCCAATGCAATGATGGATTCATCCAGAATTTCCTCCTGAAAACTCCCAACTATGGCATAGGAGAATAAATAATCCTCAAAAGTGGCATCCTCCTCGATCTTTTCCACACTCATCTGTAGCTTAAAAGTCCTTTCCCCTGTTTTAATTGGAATCACCTTTGGTGCCACCCTTGCATACCGGGAATAACGAAGGCTTTGATTGAGAGACTGAAGGTTGTTTTGAGCAAAAGCAGAAAAGCCTGTCAGGCAAACCCATAACAGGCCTACGAATTTTATTCTCATGTCAGACATGTTTGTTTTTTTCATCGTTGGTTTTAAAAATAACCTTAATTTTGCTGAAAATAACAAAATTTTAAATGGCTACCTATACAACGGAAATTACTTCCGATAAGTTGATCAGTGACAACCCTATCCATCAACGTCTTCTAAAGGCCTACATTGCAGCCAAGCCTTATATTAGGGGAAAATTGCTTGAAATTGGCTGTGGGGAAGGAAGGGGAGTTGAGGTTTTAGCCCACAATGCAGAGAGCTATCTGGGCTTGGATAAGATAGGTGAAATAATTGAAAAACTGCAGCTTAAATTTCCTCAACACCAATTTAAGAAAGCCAATATCCCTCCTCTGGAAGATATAGCATCATCTTATTATGATACAGTAGTGAGCTTTCAAGTCATAGAGCATATCCAAAATGACAAGCTTTTCCTTCAAGAAATCTATCGAGTGTTGAAACCAGGGGGAAAAGCTATCATATCTACCCCCAACATCAATTTTTCACTGACCAGGAACCCCTGGCATATCCGTGAATATACGCCTGAGGGCCTCTTAAACCTTTGCCAAGAAGTCTTCTCCTCCGTGGATGCCATGGGTATTGGGGGCAATGAAAAGGTATGGGCCTATCATGAAGCCAATCGCGTATCCGTTCGCAAGTTCACGCGATGGGATGTTCTTAATTTACAGCATCGGCTTCCCGCGTCATGGTTAAGGGTGCCCTATGAATTTCTTAATAGGGTAAATCGGAATCTTTTGCACAGGTCCCAAGGTGATAAGGTAACAGGTATTACCCACGAGGATTATCCTTTGATCACATCTGCCGAAAAGGCCCTGGACCTTTTTTATATGCTGAAAAAATAAAGCCGAAGGAAAAAACCTACGGCTTATTTTATTAGTTTACCTTCTCTGAAGCCTCATTTGGGGGTTTGCACCGTCCCCAAAAATCCTGTCAAATTCGTTTTGAATTTTTGAAGCCAGGTCATCATGCCCTCTTTCTCTAAGCAAGGGAAGGAAATACCTGAGCATCTCCAAAGATATGCTTGCTTCCCTGTCTAGGGGCCTGCCTATTTGATCGTAATAATTGAGCATTTGTATGGATTTTTCGGACATTTTCTCCACTATGTCCAAGCCCTCTTCTTCCATCCCCAATTCAAAATAGAGAGGGACAGACTGCCCGCTGGCAAGATCATAGGAGATAGCCTCATGAGGGAATTTTTCCAAACTCAACTTCAGCACATCTCTTGCTCTTTCGTTGTCCTCCTCATCCATCAGCGCAATGGCAATGCTATTAAGCACACTGCGGTGGTTGGAGGTAAACCTCCTGTATTCATCGTCAAAATAATTATTGGGATCGTCCATGCCTCTGTAGGCAAACTCCTCCATCACATTATGATACGCTAGGTCGGTGTTTACTAATTCCTCCTGGTTTTCGGGTTTCTGAATAGGAAGAAGCCTGTAAGTCAACCCCTCCATCACCACATGCCTGCTCAAGTCAAAGCCGATGGTGGCCAAAGAGGTGTTGTTGAAATAAATGGGCCGTTTCCAGTCATTGGTAGCAATAAGATCCAAAAGCATCATGCCTCCCTTAGTCAAGTAAGAGCCCTTAGGCCTAAGGGTGAGTTGGGGAACCCTCAAGTCTTGAAATTGATCGGGTACTATGCCAAGTTCATTTACTGCCGTACTGTCCACATTGAGCACGAGATTCCGGGAAGGCACGGTATTAATAGTACCTGAAAAACTGGAACTTAGTTTTAGCAAATCACTTCCATCTCTCAAAAGTTTGAGGTAATCCCTCAAGGAAATCGCTTCTAACCTATCTGTGACATACAAGACGTCATTTGTACCTTTCCTGAAATTCTCTTCTTGTAACGTGAATTCCAATGCAGGGGACTGATTAACCGGGCGGGTCATCTGATTCACATACCAATCTGTGTCAAAGTAACTCAAAACAATTACCCTAACATCCGTCCTAAACCCTTCCACTTCCTGCACATACCATAATGGGAAAGTGTCATTGTCCCCTCCTGTGAACAGAATGGCATTTTCCTCACATGACGCCAGAAAATTCCGTGCTGAATCCACAGAAAAGAACCGGTTACTTCTATTATGATCATCCCAGTTCTGAACAGCCATTAGGGCAGGAACAGGGAACGCAATCAAGGTGGCGATCATTCCGGCCATTGCCAGGTTTTTGTTCAATTTTGCTATCTGATGTGCCAGTCCCAAAACCCCAAAACCTATCCAAATGGCAAAAGCATAAAAAGAACCCACATAGATATAGTCTCTTTCCCTTGGTTCCACTGGGGGTGAATTAAGGTAGAGCACCAGCACCACCCCCATCATTAAGAAGAGCATCAGTGTGAGCCAAAATGATTTAGTGTCATATTTGGCTTGAAAAAAAATCCCTATCAGTCCCAATAGAAGCGGCAACATGAAGTAGTTGTTATGGGCTTTGTTATTTTTCAGGTATTCGGGGAATTCGGTAGAAATAGTTTTCCAAAGCGTAAGAGCAGGGGCATCACTATAATCACTTTCCCTGCCGGAAAAATTCCATAGGAAGTATCTCCAATACATATGCCCCAGTTGGTGATCAAGCATGAAATAAATATTGTCTGCAAAAGTGGGTTTTTGACCTTCCCGCAACCCTAACTTCGACCTATAGATTTGCTTATGGCGATCCTGGGTAGAGTATATCCTGGGTAAAATGGTGGTCCTATTTGGGTCGTACTCATTGACGATTTGGTAATCTACTATTTCATACCTGTCCTTTCTCTTGGCGTATACAGGAGCACCTTCTCTTTGGTCAATGACCTCGGCATCAAAATATTGGCCATGAAGCAAGGGACGATATCCATATTGTTCCCGCTTCAGGTAGCTGACAAAGCTAACGATATCTCTAGGGTCGTTTTCATTAATAACCGGATCTGCATTGGCCCGGATCACGATGAGTGCATAGGATCCGTAACCAATCAATATAAAGGTGAGGCAAACTAAAATTGTGTTGAGAATGACCTTGCCATGGTTCAGGGAATAGATGATGGCGGCCACCAATGCCCCTAGAAAAATTAGACAGAATACAACGATGCCTGAACCGAAGGGCAACCTGAGGCTGTTCACAAAGAATATTTCCATAGATCCTGCAACACTCGGCAACCCTGGAATAATAATGTTGTTGATAACTACTAATGCCACCCCACCTAGAATAAAAGCGATGACCCCCCCCTTTAGATTGGGAGAGCGGTATTTTTTGAAATAGACCACCAAGGCTAAAGCAGGCAAGGTGACCAGGTTAAGTAAGTGCACCCCTATAGAAAGACCTACCAAATAGGCTATAAAAACCATGTATTGATTTTCTTTTTTGGGGTCTGTGATTACGTCCCACTTTAAAAAGGCCCATATTACTATGGCTGTAAAAAAGGAGGACATAGCGTATACTTCTGCTTCCACGGCAGAAAACCAAAAACTATCTGAGTAAGTATATGCAAGCGCGCCAACTAATCCTGCCCCCATTAGGGAGATGGTATGGCCTTTACTTTCTCCCCCCATCTCTAGGGCAAATAATTTTCTTCCCAGAAGAGTAATCGTCCAAAAGAGAAACAAGATGGTGAGCGCGGAAAACAACGCACTTGCGATATTCATCCAATAAGCCACTTGCAGGCCATCTCCTAAGGCCAAAAAACTAAACATCCTGTAAACGATCAGGAAAAATGGAGCTCCTGGAGGATGGGGCACCTGAAGTTTATAAGCTACCGCTATAAACTCACCGGGATCCCAAAAACTTGCCGTATCCTCTGCGGTAAGCGCATAGGTGATAAAGGCTATAAGAAAGACAAACCAGCCGGTAAGGTTATTTACCTTATTATAATTAAGCATTCGAGTTTATTTTTAAAAAACGAAATTATAAAATTTAGGCACAATTATCGGTATTTTAACCATTTTTAAAAAAATGTGCCCTCACCCACCCCCACCCATTTCCTCTGTTTATAATTGTCTTTTCAGCGGTCATACCTGACTGCCGTCTGGCAGGCAGCCTGCCCCTGACTGCCCCGTCCCGTAGCTACCGGGATCGGGGAACTTGATTCGGGGAACTCGATGTCTTTTCAGCGGTCATTCCGATGGTTATCGTGAGGAATCTCACATGTTTTATCCTTATGCCCGACTTCATGTGTTTGTATTTCTTTTCCCAGCGGTCATAACTACTCTTGTACTGGAAGGAAGGGATATTTTGTCTCGCATGATTGACAACCCTACCTCCATGTGAGGTTTTCGTCATACCCAATTTCACACTTCAAAAAAGTTGTATGACCGTTATTTTCTATAATACGTAAGCTAAAGAAGAAAAAAGTCAGTCTGTACATAAAATTTTTGATTCTGTTTTTTTTAAAATTAATGATCTATAATTCTAAATTTAAGTTATAAAAATAATTTTATATTAAATTTTTAATTAAATACAAAATATCAGAATATTTCTAAAAAAAGTTGATATAATTTTTTTTGTATTTAAAATACACAAAAGTGTTTTTTGATAATATTTTTATCTATCTTTACATCAGATATCGGTGAAAAGACATTTTTAAATTTTAGCTATGAAAAATAATTTCGGAAAACTTATCAGAGTGGGTATAGTCGGGACCGGAGGAATAAGTAGAGGGCTTGCTAAACTTTTGGCTAGGAGAAAGGACATGGTCATCTCTAAAATCCTGACCAGAAGAAAGGGGTATATTGAAGATTTAGGAGTTAGCCAAGAATACATCACAAACGATCCACATAGGGTCATTGAATTATCAGATGTTTTGGTTGTGAGCACCGGAGATCCGATTTACTCAACAAAGATAATAGAAATCGCATTTACATATGGAGTTCCAGTAGTCACCATGGACGCTGACACACAGGTACTTACAGGTTCTTGGCTCTCCAAGAGGGGGGTGATTACGGAAGCCAATGGGGATCAACCCGGTGTATTGGCCTCTTTGAACCAGGAGGTCAAGCAAATGGGTTTTAACCCGCTAGTTTATGGGAACGTAAAAGGATTTCTTAATCAAAACCCCAGCCTTGAGGACATGTTGTTCTGGGCCCAAAAACAGGGCTATAGCTTAAGTTCGGTAACTTCCTTCACAGATGGCACCAAACTTCAGATCGAGCAGGCCCTAGTGGCAAATGGCCTTGGAGTGGGCATTGCAAAACAGGGGTTGATTGGCTATGAGACAAATGACTTTCAAGAAGGTGCTTTTGCCCTTGCGGAAAAAGCTGAGGAATTAGGCAAAGTGATAAGTGATTACATTATTTCTAGAGAATCACCTCCAGGGGTATTCATCACGGCAACCCACCAGGAGGACCTTGCGCCTGAATTAAAGACTTATAAATTAGGAGATGGCCCCTATTATTTGTTATATAAACCTACACATCTTTGTTTTTTTGAAATACCGGGTACAATTTTAAATTTATTGCATAGAGACGAGATTTTACTTGACAATGGCATTGTGCCTCACACAAGTGTGGCCTCCATCGCCAAGAAAGAACTTGAGGCAGGATCAGTGATTGAAAAAGGAATAGGAAGCATGGAAGTACGGGGCGAGGCCATATCAATTGCCCAAAATCCTGACCATGTTCCTATTGGCTTGATAAGCAAGGTCTATGTTAAAAGGAACATAGAACCTGGCCAGATCATTACTTTTGATGATGTTGACATCCCTGACTCATTGGCTTACGATGCTTGGAAGGAAACGCTAAAAATTGGGGTTTCCCATTCAGACTACAAAGAGGTGGTTAAGAAGTAGAAGAGTAAGCTGTTAATTTTTTTGAATAATTGCCAATCAGGTCTATTTACCCGGGGTTTCTCAAGAAGCCTCTGGGTAGATAGGCTTGTTTTTTTAAAAGCAGTGAAGGGCAGTTTTGGAAAACTTTTTGCATGGGTAAAGGTCATTCCAGGGATAAGGAATTCTGGACATACTCAAATCACGCATAATAATTAAGGAACTTACCAGAGATTTCTATAGTTAAGCCTTCGAATTTCGATAACAAAATTTGCCCATAGTCGTTGATATGGTTTTGTGCCTCACTAATCTATCGAATTTCTTTATGAATAAAATATATAAAACGGGAATAATGGGTGTAACGTTATTGCTCCTTTCTTGCTTTTCCGCTTTTGCCCAAATGGAGGACACTTCATTGGTTACCGAAATTGGGGAAAAGAAATCCCAATACTTGTTATTGGACAAGGGGTTGCAATTTAGAATCACTGATGCTGTGAACAGCATGTACAATTTTGATTTTGAAAAAGCCGAAAGGGGGTTTGCGGTAATGCGACATACCTATCCCGAGCATCCTCTACCGTATTTCTTGATGGGGCTAAGTCAATGGTGGAAAATTGCCGTTGACACAGAAAACAAGAAACATGACAAGGCTTTTCATACCTACATGGAGACTGCAATCGAAAAAGCCTCTGCTATTTTCGAAGGGGATTCTGAGAATAAGGAGGCCGCCTTCTTCCTGGCAGGTGCCCATGGTTTTCAAGGCAGGTTACACAGTGAGCGGCAAAATTGGACCAAGGCGGCTTTGTCCGGCAAAAACGCCCTTAAATACCTGGAATACAGTAAAGGTGAGGAGGAATTAAATCCCGAATTACTCCTGGGGGATGCCCTATTTAATTATTTCTCGGTTTGGATCCCGAAAAATTATCCTTTGCTAAAACCAGTCATGCTATTATTCCCAAAAGGGGATCAAGAACTCGGACTCCAGCAACTTGAAGAGGTGGCGGAGAACGCATTTTATGCAAGGGTAGAAGCCCAATATTTTCTTTTCAGGCTGTATGCTTCTGAGGAAAGGCAGCCTTTCAAGGCTTTGAACATCACGAGTTACCTTCACGGAAAATATCCAAACAACCCTTACTTTCACAGGTTTTTTGCACGTCAACTTTATGCGGTAGGAAGAGGCCCGGATGCTTATGAGGTTTCTTTGGAAATTTTGGAAAGGATTGAAGAGGGCTGGACAGGCTATGAGGCTAACAGCGGAAGGTATGCGGCATTTTTTGCCGCACAGCATTACGAAAAAACCGGGCAAACGGAGTTGGCCAAACAACACTACCGTAAAACTATTTCCTTTGGAGAGGAAACCGAAAACCAGGAAAGCGGGTATTATTTGTATTCCCTCATCCAGTTGGGGAAAATCGCCACTACTGAAAATGATAAGCAAAAGGCCAGGGAGTATTTTGACAAGGTGAAAAAAATCGCTAAAAGGAAACATCCTGCTCACAAGGAGGCCAGGGAATTTATCAGGAAAAATAAACTATAGTATTTATTTAATCCTTAGGTAATTATAAATTCAGCAGGAAATTTGAATTTTTCCAAGAAAATAGGCTACTTCGAAAGATATACGACAATTATTTAATTAAAATTACAACAATATTTCGATTCCACCTTCGTTTTTTTCGTAAATAGCTTTAAAATAAATTTAAAATAGATTAATTTTGCACAACATATAATTCGGTAAAAACTTTAAAACATGGATAATAACGTTAAGGTAAAATTCGATAAAATCGACCGTAAAATTTTGGAAATTTTGCAGGCCAATGCGAAAATAACTAACGCCCAGTTGTCTAAGGACATTGGTTTATCTCCGGCCCCCACGTTGGAGCGGGTCAAAAAATTGGAACAAAGCGGTATCATAAAAAGCTATCATGCCAAACTTGACCCCGAAAAAATAGGCCTGGGTGTGAGCACTTTTGTATTGCTCGGATTAATCGGCCATAATAAGACCAATATTGAGGCTTTTATGAAGGAGATTCACCAAATCCCCGAAGTCATAGAGTGTCATCACATTACGGGAACAGGTGACTTCATCTTGAAAATCATTTCCAAGGACATCACCTCCTATCAGAAACTAATGCTGGAAAAAGTTAGCGAAATCAAGGAGGTGGATTCAATGCAATCCATGGTAATTCTTTCTACCTTTAAAGACAGTAAAGTGCTTCCGATCCCAGCTTAAACGGGAGAGTAAGTGAGTTAAGTTAAGTGGGTGGCTGAGGAGTCACCTTTTTTTATGCAAATTCATCTGTTATGGAAAACCCATGGACAACATTAAGCTCCAAAGTCATCTATGAAAACCCATGGATCAAGGTAGAGGAAGATCAGGTGCTCAACCCATCGGGAGGTAAAGGTATTTACGGAAAGGTTCTATTTAAAAATAAAGCCATAGGCATCATACCCCTGGACGAAGACTTTAATACCTGGATCATCGGTCAGTACAGGTATACCTTGAACGCTTATTCCTGGGAAATACCCATGGGGGGCGGACCCGCCTCACTTTCTCCGCTTGATGGGGCAAAAAAAGAATTGAAGGAGGAAACAGGCCTAACCGCACAGGCTTGGACGCTGATCCTGAAAATTCACACCTCCAATTCGGTAACTGATGAGGTCGGGTATGTGTACATTGCCGAAGACCTGTCCCAGGGAGAAACTGCATTTGATGATACAGAGGAGCTAGTGATAAAAAAGATCCCCTTCAGACAGGCAGTGGAAATGGTGATGGAAGGAAAAATAACTGACGCTATTAGCATTGCTGGGATTTTGAAAGCTGAAAAAATCCTAATCCAGGAAGGTAAATTGGGCTGAAAATGCTGATCAATCAATATTTTCGGCATTCCAAGGTTACTTTTAAACTCGCCTACCCTGTGATGCTGAGCCAACTTGGGCAAGTCATGGTGGGTGTGGCAGACAATATTATGGTAGGAAGGCTGGGTGCGGAGCCACTTGCCGCTGCCTCCTTGGCCAACAGTATTTTTTTCATGGTGTTGATGTTTGGTACCGGCGTCTCTATGGCCATGACCCCACTGGTGGCCATGGCCCAAGGAGAAAACAACCTCGGCAACATCGCTGTGTATTTTAGACATGGCTCCGTAATTAACCTGGTTTGCGCTATTTTTCTCTTTCTGTTCATCTTGGCCTTTTCCCCATTGCTTGGGCATCTCAATCAACCTGAGGAAGTAGTAATACTTTCTATCCCTTATTTGCTTATCATCACTTTGTCCCTATTGCCCTTCATGTTTTTTCAAAACTATAAGCAGTTCATTGAAGGGCTTTCACAAACCAAACAAGCCATGATCATTACTGTGCTTTGTAATGGTCTAAACATCTTATTAAATTACTTACTGATTTTCGGTAAATATGGATTCCCTGCATTGGGATTAAACGGGGCGGGTTGGGCTACCCTTATAGCCAGGGTTTTAATGGCACTGGCCATTTATTTGTATGTTAAGAGATCCATTCGGTTCCGACCTTTTAAGACCCCCTTCGGAATTAAAAACTTAAGCTGGCCTATTTCCAGAAAAATGTTGAAAATTGGTGTTCCAACTGGTTTTCAATATATTTTTGAGGTGGGTGCCTTCAGCACAGCTGCAATAATGATGGGATGGATTGGGGTCAATGCCCTTGCTGCACACCAAATCGCCATCAATTTAGCTTCTATCAGTTATATGATGGCCTCAGGCTTGTCAGCAGCTGCCATGGTGAGGGTGGGCAATCAATTGGGCAGAAAGGACATCAAAACCTTGCGGGAGGTGGGGTTTTCCATTTTCGGCATGGTGATTACCTTTATGTCACTTTTTGCCTTAGCGTTTTTAGTCCTTCGAAACCATTTACCCCTCCTCTATATCGATGATATGGAGGTGGTACAAGTGGCCACAAACCTCATCATCATCGCAGCAATCTTTCAATTGTCTGATGGTATACAAGTGGTGGGTCTAGGGGCTTTAAGAGGGCTATCAGATGTCAAAGTTCCCACTTTTGTTACCTTGGTCGCCTACTGGGTCATTGGGCTGCCCCTTGGCTACCTACTCGCATTTACACTTGGGATGGCTGAAATTGGAGTTTGGGTGGGTCTACTTACAGGGCTTTCCGTGACAGCGGTACTATTGTTGCTTAGGTTTCATCAGCTGAGTTTGAGACTGCTCAAAAACAAACATAAAACCACAACGCATTAACTCCATATCCATGACAAAAAACCTATATATCGTGACCGGTACAAGTAAAGGACTAGGAAGGGCACTGGTAGAGATGCTGGTTGAAAACCCCGACAATCAAGTGGTGGGTATTTCCAGGTCTGCCGTTTCCTCAGGGGATAATTATCAACATGTGGCCATAGACCTGTCAAACATCCAGGAATTGGTGTATGCATTGCCCGAAATTATGCCAAAGGGCAATTATGACAAGGTTATTTTAATCAATAATGCCGGATGGATAGGCGAGATCTGTCCCATGGGCAAATTAGATCCATTAGGCATAGAGGCCATTCATGCCATCAATGTAGTGGCCCCTGCTGTATTAATGAATGCTTTCGTGAATACTTTTAAAGATGTAAATGCGACCAAAATCGTAGTCAATATTAGTTCCGGTGCGGCTAGAAAAGCGGTAGACGGGTGGTCGGGCTATTGTGCGTCCAAAGCAGCCCTCAACCAAATGACCTTAGTGGCGGAGGAGGAATCAAAACTACATGGGTATGGGATCAGGTATTTTGCCCTCAGCCCCGGGATAGTGGATACTCCCATGCAAGAAAACATTCGAAATGCCTCAGCTGAGGATTTTAGCCAGATCAAAAAGTTTAAGGCCTTCAAATCAGAAAACCAGCTCTCCACTCCGGAGGATACGGCAAAAAAATTGATATTACTGATTGAAAACGAAAATAAATTTCAAGAGGTTTTACAAGATGTCAGGGAATTCTAGCTTAGGGTAATCCATAAACCAAAAACTCGCCTTATTGGGATGTGCCTCCTTCCAATCCCCTATATCGAATGAGAAGCCAAACTGGCCTGCCGTGGGCAAATTGTCAATTTTACACCCCATAAGTGTTATAAAATCGTTCATGCCTGGATTATGGCCTACTACGAAAAGTGTCCCGATGTCATTGGAAGTGGTTGTTATGAGAGAAAGCATGCTTTGGGCAGAGGCATGATAAAGTCTCTGGGTTCTCAAGATTTTCGATACAGGGTATGATAATTCCTTTGCGATCACCATGGCAGTTTTCAACGCCCGTACTGCATCTGAGCTTAGGATCAAATCCGGCATTATGTCCCTTATTACAAGCCTCCTCCCCATTTTAGGGGCATCCCTCCTGCCTCTTTCGGCCAATGGCCTTTGATGATCGGATAGCGCGGGATGACTCCAGGAAGATTTTGCATGCCTGATCAAAAGCACCTTTTTCATCTGTTTATAATTTGTTTTTCAGCGGTCATAACTTGCCCCGTACCGCAGGTCGGGGTGGAATCTCGCTTTGATAATCATCCCTCTGTGTGAGGTTCTCCTCATGCCCTGACTGCCGTCAGGACAGGCTCG
>PXCO01000272.1 GCA_003565295.1 Cyclobacteriaceae bacterium | reverse complement strand
TCCATGGTACCATCAGCTGGGAAATACGAAAGCCGTGTACCTTTGCGTCCGGCTGCATCGGGTACCAGCGCCCATGTTCAATCTCGACCTTAGACAGCTCCTTTTTGCACTTCCGACATACGAACCGGTCCGGCTCTAAGTTTTTCACGCCCATCATTTGATAGAGACCACATCCCTGACACCTCACCACCCACTCGTTTTGCGTAGAGCGCTCCCAGCGCTGCTGAATGGTGTTGCTGAAGGTTTTCGGCGTACCGGTGTACCATGTGATCCGGCATCTGGCGCCAGCCTCCATTGCGTGGGACTGCGCCTCCTCAATAACCGGCAGGGCATCGATGTGAACGTCCTGAATCTCATCGCCCCAGATGCCGTTGACGGTGATCCCTCGAATGTTGTCCCCAAGACCAAAGCAGTGTTTAAAATAATTCGTTGACCCGTTGCCAAACTCTTTAAACTGAACGGCCTGTGCATCGTTTTTGCCGATGAATTTTCGTTTAACGATTTGCTCCTGAGAATACTCGTACACTTTGCCAATCCGCTCTCTGGAAAATTCCCGCACCTGTGAAGTCAAAGGCGCAAAATAAAGAGCCTTAAAATGAGGCAGGAGCAGGGTCCTTGTCGCAAGAGAAATCGAGTTGGTGGTGGATTTTTCCACCTGACGACCAGACATGATCATGCCTTTTTCGATCTGGCTGTCGTAAATAGGAACTAAGTAACGCCGCCCGTCCAAGCGAAACGGCCTTCCATCCAATTGAAAGACCGACTCGGCAAAAGCAGAGGGGCGAACGGAAAGCAGTTCGTTTTCCGGCATGGTTGTCACCTACTTTTTCTTCTTATTGTAGCACGTCTGGCAAAGAGCTTCATACCCACCATCTCCAACAAGAATACGGCTGGTCTTGCCTTCCCGGTACGAATATGCGGCTGGCTCTTCCCGGCAACCTTCGCAAACAGCCTTTAACTTGATAACTTCTGTTGCAACCGCCATCAACTCCGGCATAAAGTGAAACGGCTTTCGCTCCGTATCCATATCAAGCCCCGCCACGACAACCTCTATGCCACGATCCGAAAGGCCTTGCACCACGTCCACGATGGTCTTGTCGGTTTTACTCAATACGGAGTAAAACTGCGCCTCTTCAATGGCAACCACGTCCACGCTTTCATCCACGTGCGCGTTGATGTATCCCGGCGACGAAGCGGGCACAATAATGCACCGCTCCTGGCGAAAATCCCGGCTGGCAGTATGATCTTCTTCAAACCGGTTTTCCTGGTCAGGCTTGAAAATTAAGACGTGTTTTTCCGCAATCTGAAAACGCTTCACCCGCCGAAGGAGTTCCTCTGATTTGCCGCTTCGCATCGGCCCGGTGATGACCACAATAGACCCAGTCTTCATCCCTTTTCACCTTCTTTGTCTGGCATTTCGCCAAATTCGAATTCCACGTCATCCATGAGGAAAAAGGCCTGCTTTTCTTTTTCCAGAATCGTCTCCACAGTGATATAATTCATGGCGTTTTTTTTAAAGCCCGCCTCTATGGCAAACCCGTGCGCTAAGAGCTTCCCCTTACCGATCACCTCGCCCTTTTTTCGGATCACGACCAGGGAACCGGGTTTGAAGTCACGTTGTGCCTGTTCAAAAATCTTGAAACTTTTCTCCACGATCGTCATTCGTCCTCACCCCCGCTGTAAAGATGACTGTTGCCTGTGTTGCGGTACAGCATTTCCACGCTGGACACGACGTCACTTCTACCGGGCTGAGATACGTAGTGCGCTTGGTAATGCGCGCTTCTCAGCGACTGATCTTCTGGCTGAAACGCTCTCAGCGCCCCCGCACTTAACACCGTCATTTTTTTTCCATCCGTAAAACAAGCAGATGAACGAGCACCTCCGTTTGACACCAGAGAGAAAAGCTCCAGGATCATTCGAAGTCCATCCACCCGATACTGAAGTCCCATGGTTTCCTGAAATTCGTCCAAAACGCGAATTTCTTCTTCTGTTAAGCGAAAAATCGATTGACGACTCACGCAAAAAGCCCCCTTCCTTCTTAAGCTGCCTCTATCATACCAGAAGATATATCCGAGAGCAAGTGTTGCGATATATCCACCAATAGTGTACAATGGAAGAAATCAGTTTCAAAGGAGGCCACCCCTATGACCGAAGAAAAAAGAATTGAGCGTGACACACAGCGTGTGATGCACGTAGAGCCGGACAAAATCAGAGAAACCTTGATCAAAAGCTTAAGCGAACGAATCAAGGAGCTCCGGGACGGAGAAACAAACTTTTACATTTCAGACCGCTTAAATGACACAGGGTTTATGCAAACCTTTCACGATTCCCTCTTTACGTACCGCAACGGGTTTGTCCTGTGCGAACGGCTGTACCAGCCTCACACTGTTCAATTTCAGGAAAAGGAAGTGCCGGAATACAGCGAGGCAGATGCAAAGCTGTACCGGGAAATGATTCAATACACCCAGTCCCTCCCGGATATGAGCGAAATTAATGAAGAAGAAGCCGAGGCCATCAATAAAAAGATTTACCAGTACCATGAAGCGCTCAGTCAAAAGGAGCGAAAAATGATTGTAAAACAAGTGCCCTTTTACGAAACGCCCTATGGCGAAGGGAGAAAATTATTGTTGGCGCCTCTGAAAGATCAATCCGATCAGTTTGTGGAAAATTTTTCCATCGTCACTGCCGACTTCGTCATTTCGTATTTTCAAACAATGCTGATGCTGCCGGGAGACACCGGATTTATGCTTCGAAGCATTGAAGCGAAGGCTTATACGGATGTGATTGTGAACATCATGCCATAACGAAAAAAGCCCCTTTGAGGGGCTTTTTTTACTCTTGAAAATCATCCGGGTCAAAGTCGGCGCCAATTTCTTCAATGCCGGCAATGTCGTCCGGGTTCACATCGTCTTCCAGTCCATACTCGTGCCCCAGCCGGCTCAGTTCCGAATTGGCTTTGTCGGCTTCTTCGCGCTGCATATCAGCCATGCGCTTCTGGTACAGTTTCATCAGCTCCTGCTGGGAATGCAAGTCGCCGCCTTTGCCGTCTTCCGCAGCCAATTCCAACTGTTGCACTTTGTCGTGGGAAAACGCCATCATTTTTGCCACTTTGATCAGCGGATCCACGACGTCCCGGTCCCGATAATTGTCCAGCTGACAGAATCGGTCATACCCGCGCACCATCACATCAGCGAACATCGTTAAGACATCGTCCCGTTCACTAACTGCACTCTTGTGTGCGGATTCTGAAAACATAGCGGTTAATACTTTCAGGCTTTCGTCCAGTTCCGTGATGCGTTGTTCGCTCTGACGTTTGATTGCTATCTTCTCCCCGATGCCCACGTCGTTGTAGTCTGGGTCGTGGTCGATGTCCTTGTAAAACTGCATCAGCGAATTTCGTTCCAGCTCAAACGCCTTGATCCGCTCTTCAATGGAGGCGGTGCGCACGTTGAAAAAGAGGCGTTTATACTGCTCCACATCTCCGACAATCAGATTGGTTTTATGGTTGTCACGGAAGTATTTAATAATTCGGGATGTGCTGATATTTTCCAGAATCATTTTATCCAGCATGTAGCGTTTTGGGTGCAAGAGCAGTTTATCCATGCTTTGACGCTGTGCGCCGACGGTTAAGACGCGATTGCCTTCTTTATCAACAGGCATCCGGGAAGCAGAACCGTGAAACTTGATAATTTCGTTCCCCCAGGGTTCGTCGATTTCCATGTAGCGGAGAAAATGATGAAACTTCGGCTGAATATCCAGCTCGTCCCCTAGATGAATTCGGTAATTAAGGATCTGCTGGGTAAACCCATAAGCTTTATTTTTTTGGAGCAGCTTACTTTTGTAATCGGCATACACTTTTCCGAGGCCATGGGCTTTAATCACCGGATCCATCACCGACAGGTAATAAACCTGTAAATTTGGTACATGGGGTGCGGAGAGCGCCATGCGATGAAGCTCCTCTTTGATCATCCGGGGTGCGTAGCGTTTTGACATCAGGTAACGGATATAGCGAACGTGCGGCTTTTCCTCGATCAGCTTTACGGTGTTGCGGTATTTTGGATCAATATGATTGTAGTCAATCTGAATCGTGTTCATAAAAAGTCTCCCTCCTTCGTGATGTTAATTATAAGGGAAGTTTTTTGGAAACTCAACCACGAACGCAACAGCGCCCCCTGTCTTTGTTTCGCCAGGGGGCGCTGT
>PXCO01000209.1 GCA_003565295.1 Cyclobacteriaceae bacterium | reverse complement strand
TTTCAACCTCCAGTAAAAATCGTCCTTTGAATTGTAGGTAAAGTTATTAATCATTCCCTTTTGTGTCAAGCACCTTGTCATGATGGTTTCATCTGTTTATAATTTGTTTTTCAGCGGTCAGAACTTGTCCCGTACTGTAGGTCGGGGTGGAATCTCGCTTTGATAATCATCCCTCTGTGTGAGGTTCTCCTCATGCTCGATTTCATGTGTTTAAAATAAATTGTTTCAGGTTTTGGATTGTGATAGCGTGTTGAATATTGATTTTAAGCCGGTAATTTACAGGAGGTTGGCCTAAAACCGAATCTGATATCATTATAAATTACTATTTTTTCCTTTTATTTAATAGCTTTTCAGCCCTTTCTAAGGATAAGCAACATATGTTCCCATATGAATCTTCTCCAGCCTCAAACAGTTGAAAGGCATTTACAAAATTGTAATAAGCAGGGATTGCCCTTGGGTTGTTTTTTGCTGCTAGCAACGTTCGGTAGGATGAAGTCCTGAGGTCTTCCCGAATGATGTCATCTACATATCGTTTAAGCTCTTCATCAGAAACCAGCGTTTTTTTATCCAACTTCTCCCTAAAAGCCTGATTTCTAGCTTTTGCACCCTTTGGATCAAGGATGTTTCTTACAATTCCCTTTTTTAGCGCAGAATAATCCTCTTGGGACCGGGCCGGAGTTGCCATCAATGAATCCCCCTTCTCATCGGCTGGGTACAGCCATAGCTTTCCTCTTAATGATTTTTTGATTTTCCTTGGTAACCGAAACCGTTTCATTATATTCTTCATTTACTTTTTCCCTACTAAAGTACTCATTCCTAGCCAGGTATACTAGGCCACTTTCCTGAATTCTGAACATAAAAAATAACCCATGGCTCCTTACATCAAAAAAACCTGACCCTGTTTCTAAATTGGGAAATCCCTTAACTTATAAAAATAAAGTAGTAGTGGTAATGTAAATAGTACCTCAATGCATTTAAACAAAAGTGGTAATGGCTGAATTTGGCTTCATGGACTTTTGGTTTTTAAGGACCGGATTAAACTGCTTGTTATACCCATCAAAAATTGGATATTTCTGTTGGTTATGACCACCAATTTTTCTTGTTCATGTTTGTTGCAACAATCATAAATGGAAGCACTACTTGAGCTTCACTTTAGGTTGGTGGCGGCACTGAAAAGTCCTTTTACCCGAGGTATCTACCATCAGATTCGTTTGTTCCAAATGTCGAAAACTTGAGCCGAAAAATCGGGATCACCCCTGGAAAAATTAATTTTCAGGAATGATCCCGCCAATCCTGGCAAGATTAACACCGCCTGGCAAGTCGTTAGGGTCATCTGAGATCTGACACTCTATCAGCTATATAGCCACCTATTTAATACCATAGGTAAATCATTAATACCTGAAAACCCCTGCCAGACCCGTTTCAGTAGGCATTTTATCCGCTGGTATCACCACGACTTTGCCGCCCATCTTAATGACCAGCTCACCCATGTCATCCAACAGGTCATCTACCCTGGGATTGTCCATGTCCTTTTTCTGTGTGTTGCCGGTGACTAGGTTGGTGATTCTCGCTGCAATGATCCGGTCCTCCTCTACCAGCAAGGTTCCGATCCTTCCTTCTACGGCTGCTACTGCTAGTTCCTTGTAGTCATCAGATCCTTTTCCTAATGCCCTGGCCTGGCTAAATTGCTCTGAGTAGCTTTTCAGGTTTGCCAGATAGGCAGGCTCCATTACCTCCCAGGCCAGTTCAGCCAATTTTTCCTTGCTTACGGATGAAGGGTTTACCAGGATGCCTTCCGGCAATAAAGCTACGTTTTTGTTCACCTTTTGAAAAAGGTGGTGGTGTTCCGTTAAAGCTGCCAATATAAGGGGAAGTCCATGAGGTTTTGATATATTCTCCTCCACAGCCTTTGCCACTACACGGAAAAACTTTTCTGCATCCAGGTCCACCTGGTCTTTCTTACCTCCGTGACCATGGTGCATGGCACTGCTCTCTCCGCCCGCTCCTCCATAGGAAGCTACGGTGAGGTGCTCATCCGTCATCTCTTCGCCCAAAGCATCTTCTATGGTTTTTGGGATTTCAGCAGTCAGTTCTATTTCATCTAAGGAATGCCTGTTCCCTTCAAACAAGGCGATTTCATGTCGGCTTAAGCCTAATAGGTGATATCTATCTGTGGATTGCAAATACTTCCGAAGCGGTTTTGTATGGAAACTATCCGCCACAATGGCTAAAGATTCAACCGAAATTGGTAATTTGACCATTTTATTCAGTTTTGGTGAACTGAATACTGCTATCCCATCAAGACCCTGATTCCAAAATTCAGGGTTTTCGGCCAGCTCCTCCAAGGGGGCCAGGTAAGCTTCGGTTTCGCCTGAGCTGTATTTTTGGAGCAGGGATTGCTCCATCTCTTTCAAAAGATTTTTATAATGGATGGGATCTTGACGGTTATCCGGATGGTGACGGTGGGTGGGCATGTAAAGCGACAAGCATGGCGCTTCCTCTATGGCCAATAAATCCTGAATAAGCTTTTCGGTTATTAATTGCATAGGTTTTTTTAACTAAAATGAGTAGAAATTATAATATTTGGCCTAATTAAATAATTTAATGAACAATATTTATGCCATATTATTTATATTTCAGTTTATAAGCTGATGTTATAATCCAGCTCTTCTACAGGTGTAAATGGCTGCGGAATTTTCAGGTATAAATCCTAACTTTTAAAAAGAAATAGTTAAAAATAATTTGAAGGATATCCTTTATAATTAGCTAAATTGAAACAACCAAATTTTAATTAAAATACAAGTTATGGAGATCCAACAGCACGCCAAATCCACCAAAGGTTCATTCTTCATAGAGGCAGAAGGAAAAATTACCGCTGAATTGACCTATTCAAAGGCCGGTGAAAAACTAATTATTATTGACCATACCGAGGTCTCCGAGATGCTTCAAGGTGAAGGAATCGGCGAGGCCTTAGTCCTAAAAGCGGTAGAGTTTGCCAGAACCAATCAAATAAAAATATTGCCTCTTTGTCCCTTTACCAAATCAGTCTTTGAAAAAATGCCGGAAATCAGGGATGTACTTTCAAAGTAAAGAGGTCTGCCAAGTAGTCAGCTATATGGTGATTTCCCGGTGATCTTACTTTCATCAACCTATTTTTACACTTATTCCCTCTTGCAGCTTTTCTCACCAAAAATTCCGGGCCGGAGGTTGGCAAAGGTACATTGGACGAGGAAATCAGATTAATTCGGTTTCTCCTTAAAAGAGGGTGTAAATACCCCTAATTGTTTGCCCATGCTGCTGAAAAGTATTAATGGATGATGCACGGCGGCTTTTTTTGGAAAAAGCCTAATTCACCTCCACATCTTCCAAATGATTATTTCTAAGATAATTGATTTAGGAAAGGTTTAATTTATAATAAATATATATTTTTATATAATTTAATCAATTTATTTAATTATAATTTTGATAAATTAATATAAAATATCTATGAAAAATCCCTGTTCTTTACCAAAATTTACTTTACTGTCAGTAATCCTTCTGACGTTATTATGTGGTTTTTCTACCACTTACGCCCAATCCAACAACCCAGGGCCAAAGTTTGGCATCAAAGGTGGCCTGAACTTATCTCAGCTTTACATAGATCAGCCTAATGTAGAAGATGAAAGTATGAAGGTGGGCATCCACTTTGGGGTATTTGGCAAAATCCCCATTAATAGTTTTGTTGCTTTGCAACCAGAGGTCCTTTATACCAATATGGGATCAAAGGTTTCCTATGGTGGATCTGACTTTGAAAACCTATTCGGGATCGAATCCGGAGAGGTTAGGTTTAACCTGAACTATATTCAGGTACCACTTGCTCTAGCCGTGAATTTGGGACCATTGAACGTTCATGCCGGCCCCTATGTAAGCTACTTGCTGTCTGCCAACGTGAATAATTGGAGATCCTCAGAAATGAGCCCAACCGAGGTCAGAGAATTAAATACTGAGGACTTTAACAGGATAGACTACGGTGTAGTAGTGGGTGTCGGATTTGATATCGGAGCCGTAAATGTCGGGGTAAGGTATAACTACGGGTTGAGAGAGGTAGGTAATGAAGGTTTAGCTGGAAACCTTACCAATAACTCCAAAAATTCCGTGGGTCAAATCTACCTAGGCTTCGGCTTTTAATAGTAAGTTGGTTTAACCCCATAAACCTATAAGGTCTTCGA
>PXCO01000153.1 GCA_003565295.1 Cyclobacteriaceae bacterium | reverse complement strand
TCACACAGAGGGATGATTATCAAAGCGAGATTCCACCCCGACCTGCGGTACGGGGCAGGTTATGACCGCTGAAAAACAAATTATAAACAGATGAAATCGAGCATGAGGAGTACCTCACACGGAAGGATGATTATGGTGGAGAGATTCCCCCGAAACAAGTCCGGGGCAGGCTATCCCGACTTACAGTGCGGGACAAGTTATAACCTATAAAAAGCAAATTATAATCATATGAAACCCCAAATTTCCTTATTATGCGTATTTTTTGGTTTTTGCCTTCTTTCCTGCTCAAGTAAGGAGGAGCAAAAATCCCTTTCAGAGAGTTTTACCTTGACTCATGATCTAGAGGAAGGGAGTATAAAAATTTTCCGGGAAGGGGTGGAAGCACCTATTTTGATTCAAGAGGCCAAGGAAAACTTCCGGCCTTACATACATCCCATAGTTGCCCCTGATGGTAGAGGAAAAGTCACTGAATTTAGCCCTGGGCATCACAAACACCAAACCGGCCTTTATTGGGGATTTACCCGGATAAATGGGCGTGATTTTTTTCACCACCCGGAAGAAGGCTATTGGAAGAGGGTAGCTGTGAACCCTCTTGAAAAGGAGGGTGGATTGGTTTCTTGGCAGACCTTATATCATCTCTTGGACGAGGGAGGAAACCCTTTTTTCTTGGAAACCCAAAACTGGAGCCTAAGCGTCGAAAATGGAAAGTATATTTTGGATGTGGAATGGAAGGGAGAAGCAATGGAGCAGGATGTAGTTATAGGAAACTACGACTATGGAGGACTCTTTTTGAGGATGCCCTGGAAAGAAGGCGTAAATGCGGAGGTCATCAATGCTGCCCGGCAAAAAAATGAGAAAGCAGAGGGCCAGGCTGCCATGTGGGTAAATGTGGGCATGCAGGTGGAGGGAAGACCGGATTTTGTAAACGTGGCCATATTTGATCATCCCGACAACAAGGGCTATCCCCAAAAGTGGCGTGTGGATGGTCAATTTGGTGTTGGGCCTGCCTATACCCGGGATGGGGACTGGCAAATAGACCAAGGAAATACCCTAACCCTCAAGCATAGGTTGCTGATCTACACAGGAGAAAGGGATGAAATCGAGTTGAACTCCGCCTGGAACCGTTTCGGGGAGGGGAAAAGCAGTACCGCAGCCCTTTGGAGGATCGCTCAGGAAGAGGGGAGACAAGCCAAATTTTTAAATCCCCAAGAAGCAGTGGAAGCCATGACCGTCAAGGATGGTTATCAAGTGAACGTATTTGCCTCCGAGCCTATGATTACCCAGCCCATGGCCTTTTGTTGGGACGATAAAGGCAGGTTGTGGATTGCAGAAAACAAAGATTATGAATCGCGGGGACATGGGTTTTCCAGTGCGGGAAACTCCAGGATACTTATCCTGGAAGACACCAATGGGGATGGGCAGGCGGATACCAGTAAGGTGTTTTTGGAAGGGCTGGCATTTCCAGCGGCAATGGCGGTAGGCTTTGACGGGCTTTACCTTGGTGCCCCCCCAAACCTTCTATTTGTTCCGGACAGGGATGGTGATGACCGTGCCGATATGGATGACATAGAGATTTTATTGACAGGGTGGGGAATAAGGGACAGGCATGAAACCTTAAACAGCCTGCACTGGGGCCCGGATGGCTGGCTTTATGGCCTGCAAGGCTTTGCCACCCCATCTAAAATACGCATGCCCGACCCTGACACAAAGCTTTATTTTCACAATGACCCATTCCCGGAGGATTTATTTGATAAAGAAGGGGTGGATATCAATGGCGGGGTTTGGCGCTATCACCCTACCCGAAAGACCTTTGAGGTGGCGGCTCATGGCTTCAGTAACCCCTGGGGTATAGATTATGACCATAAGGGGCAATTGTTTATGACCGCATGTGTGATACCCCACCTTTGGCATGTCATACCCGGGGGAATTTACCATAGACAGGGTGGGCAACATTTCAACCCCTATGTGTATGAAGACATCAAAACTATAGCTGATCACAGGCACAGGTCCGCCCATGGAGGGGCCAGAATTTATCAATCCGACGCCTTTCCTGAAGAAGAACATGGAAAGCTGTTTATGGCAAATATCCATGAGCATGCGGTGCTTTCTGACTTTTTGGTCAGAGAAGGTTCCGGCTATTCGGGGAAACACGGGGATGAATTTATGATGGCCAACAATGCCCAATGGGTGGGCTTTAGCATGGAAATAGGGCCGGAGGGGGGCTTGTATGTGCTGGACTGGCATGATGCGGATATTTGTGGTCAAGAGGTGCTCAATGAGGAGACAGGTAGGGTTTTCCGCATTATGCCCAATAACTCCCAAGCTGAAAACTGGGAAGGCAGGTATGAAGATTTAAATACTTTTTCGGACGAGAAACTGGTAAGCCTACAAACCAATAAAAGTGACTGGCATGCCAGAAGAGCAAGGGGGGTTTTGCAGAAAAGGGCTGTGGATAGAGCATTGGATGCCAAGGCTTTGGATAAGTTAAAAACCATTTATCAAAAGGACAAAGACCCCAATTGGAGGCTGAGGGCTATGTGGTCTCTGCATATCACGGGGAATTTGTCAGAGAATGAACTTATAAAAGCCCTAAATGATAGGGACGAGCACATAAGGGGCTGGGCAATCCAGTTCCTATGTGAGGAGAAAAAACCGGGAAGCAAAGCATTGGAAAAGATGGTGCATATGGGCAAGACTGATAAATCCCCCGTGGTAAGGCTTTATTTGGCCCAAAGCCTGCAACGCATCCCGGAAAAAGACCAGTGGCTGATAGCCAAGGAATTGGTCAACAAGCCAGAAGACGCTGGGGATCACAACTTGCCTAAAATGATATGGTTCGGCATAGAGCACTTGGTGACAAAAGACCCCGATAGGTTTTTAGAAATTGCCATCTCATCACGAATCCCGTTATTGGCCAATTTTATGGCCAGGAGGGCCGTGGATGCGGATGAATTTGAAAGATTGGTGGCGGCGATAGAAGAAGGAAGCAACAGTCAAGTTTGGATGTTGGAGGGGATGTTGGCCGGGATGGAGGGCAGGACTGACCTTAATGCACCGGAGAATTGGCAAGCCTTGTCCCAAAAACTTCAACAGCAGTCCAAAACCGCGGAACTCTCTAGGAATATTGCAGAGTTATTTGGGGATGCAGAAGCTGCCCAAAGGTCCCTTGCGACCGTAAAGGACAGAAAAGCAGCTTCAGAGGAGAGACAAAAAGCCATAAGGTCGCTTAGTGCCCAGCAGAATGAGGAATTGGCCAGGTTGATCCCGGGTTTGTTAAATGAAAAGGAAATAAGGAAAGCAGTTATTCAGGCCGTGGCTTCTTACGATCAAAGCTCTTTGGGGCAGTTGCTCATCGAACAATATCCATACTGGGATGCCGAGGAGCGGCTGGAAGCGGTTCAGACACTTTCCAGCAGATCAAGGTACGGCAATATGCTGGCGCTGGAAATCAAAGCCAATAATATCCCCAAACGTGAAATCCCTGCCAATGTGGCCCGGCAGCTTCAAAGGGTGGTGGGCAGTGGGTTTGTGGAAATTTGGGGTCCCATAGAACAGGTGGCCCACGATGAGGAGGCTTATGGCAGGTACAGGGAAATACTTTCCAAGGATGCCCTTGCCACGGCGGACCTGAGGAAAGGTAAACGCCTTTTCGCCCAGACTTGTGGGGGGTGTCACAAAATGTTTGGAGAGGGAAGTGACCTGGGCCCTGACCTTACGGGATCCAATAGGACTGACGTGGATTATATCCTATTAAACGTATTGGAGCCAAGTGCGGAAATCCAGGATGATTATAGAATGGTGGTGATATCCACAAGGGACGGTAGGACCTTTACGGGTAACATAGTCAATGAAAACCAAAGGCAGGTGGTACTTAGGGTGGTAGGCCAAGACCCAGTGGTGATCAATAAGTCTTCCATACAGTCCAGGGAAGTCACCGATGTTTCCATGATGCCCCCCGGGCTGTTCGAGCACATGGATGAGGAGGAAATAGTGAACCTGGTGGCTTATTTACAAACCCAACAGGCGATATGATTCTCTTAAAACCTGAACCGCAAACCTGTGGAGAGATTCCACAAATGTTGCCAATTTGAGTAAGGTATTTCCATATCCGGGCTGGAAAACCCCAATGAAAGGTTATACCTTCCTTCCAGGTAAAGGGCTATATACTCATTGAATTCCACATTTGCACCAATTTTAGGGGCTATCATAAAACGGGATTGGATGGAGGTCAACAATAGTTCTTGTTGGTTTTTCAAATTTACAAACTGAAAGCCTAAATCTGTTCCTGCATAAGCAGCTAAAAAATCCATTATATAGCGGTCATATCTATAGGTAAAAGCCGTTTCCACATACAAACTGCGATAGAATCCCGTATCCATGTCACTATTTTGGAATAAAGGGTCATTTTGAAATGGGAAAAACCCCAGACTAACCCCATAGGATTGGCTGTCCATGGTATAGGGGAGGTCATCAAATAATTGAACCGCAAACTGGTAGCCAACGGTGGGGGTCCAAAACTCACTTTCCTTTCCCAGAAAGGAAGAAAATCCCGCACCTGCAGAAAATTCCGTAGACTGTGCCCAGCCATTTAATGAGAGGGTCAGGCTGAAAAAAAACACAAAAATGAATCTTATTAAAATGTTCATTATGCTGCTTCAGGTGTTCTCGTTTTCATTCCATCTTGGCAAATTTTGTACCATAGATTATTTCCTAAAGGTATGGTCACAAAATTTCAAGGAAACAAAATCATACTTAAATTTGTATGTATAGTACATCCAAAAAGAAGCAACGTTGAAAAAAATAGAATTAGGTATAAATAAATACAAGGAAGGGGCCTTCGAAGAGGCATTAGCCATCTTTGAAGAATTATTGATGACTAACCCAGGACATGCTGAATATCTCGTGTATAGAGCAAGGGTTTATAGTAGGCTGGGCAAGCTAGACAAGGCATTGTTGGATTTTGATGAACTGGTAAAGCATCATCCCTATGACACAAATTTCATGAGTGATAGGGCAGTGGTCCTTCATCTGATGAAAAGGAATGAAGAGGCACTTGCGGAATTGGACAGGGCGGCCAACCTGGATCCCAAAAACCCCTACAGGTACTCGAGCAGGGCTTACTTAAAAGATAGAATAGGAGATCTAGAAGGTGCCATAATCGATTATGAGAAGGCAATTGAATTGGATCCTGAGGATGCCATTTCACAGAATAACAAGGGGTTGGTTGAAGAAAAATTAGGCTACTCAAAACGTGCGAAGAGGAGTTTTAAGAAAGCCGATGATTTGGTGGGATATACAGGTAATGGCAAGGGACAATCTGCTGGAGCACCCTTGACCAATTCCTCTGCTTATGGGCATGAAAGTCTTGAAGACGATAATTCCCTTAGCCTTTCCGGTTACTGGAAAACATTGACCGGGGTATTCTCCAGTAATAAATTAAGGGCTGAGTTCTTACGTTTTGTCAAAGAAAAATTTAAAGGTTTTTGATCACAAATAGGGGTTTATTTATGAAATAAGACATTTTTTTCGACAAATTCTTGTTGAAAATCTGCTCAAACCAAGATTTTTTCTTACTTAAAGTGAAAAGAACATCTCCTTTGGCAGAAATAAGGTAATTTTCCAAGCCCAATCCGGGGTTGTCCCTATAGGTTCTTAACACAAAATTGGTTTTTTCGTAGTTGAGGAAAGGAGTAATTTCACTGATCATGCTTTGATGTAGTGCCTTATCGATGGATTTTTTCTTATACCCCACGTGTAGCACGTCGATTTCACTATCAAAGAAGTGGGCTATTTGTACCACTTTTTGTATAGCTATTTTATCTTCCTCCAGATAATCAGTGGCATATACCAGTTTCCTTGGCGGTTTGAAGAAAACCTTTCGCGGTATGACAAACACATCTTTGTCAGTACGTTGCACCACTTTACTAGTTCTGGTTCCCACATAGTTTTTTTTAAACTCATTCACCCCTTCTGTGCCCATAATGATCAAGTCGGCATTTACTTGCTCGGAATAATCCAGTATGGAGGAAACCGTGTTGCCCTCTTGTATTTCAAAACTACATTCCAAAAGCCCTTTTGGGAGGCTTTCTTCATTAACCGTGTTCATTAATTGGGTCAACTTGGAACTGGCAAAACCGATGGTGGAGATCATCGCATTTTCACTTGCTAATTTCTGATAATCCTCTCTGTTGGGGACGTGGAAAAGAATAAGCCGGGCATGGTACTTTTCGCCCAATTTGGCAGCATATTCTATTGCATTGAGAGAGCATTCCGAAAAATCCGTCGGGCATAAAATGGTGAAATCTTTCATGAATGTTAGTGGTTTAATAGCCTTGGTTGGGATCGACTTGGTTTTTGAAAGGCAGGTTGTTTAAAAGGTTATGATAATTTTCCATGATTTGAGGGGCAGCGGCCTGGTACATGGTAATACAGGCAATATGTGGGGTCATCATGATATTGGGATGTTCCCAGAAAGGATGATTCTTTGGTAAAGGCTCTTCTCTATATACATCTAATAGTGCACCGGATAGGTATTCCATGTCCAAAGCCTTGATCAAATCCTCCTCTATAAGGTGCTTGCCCCTGGCCACATTGATGAGGTAGGTTCCCTTGCTGCACTTTTGGAACAAATTCAGGTTTAAAAACCCCTCCGTCTTTTCGGTGAGTGGCATAAGACAGACCAATACATTTACTTTTGATAGAAAGGTCTCCAATTGGTCCCCATAGTAGTAGGTATGTTGGAAATTAGCCTTTGGGCTATTGCCATAACCGATTGCTGGTATCCCAATTGCCGAAAGCTTGTCCAACACATCTCCCCCTAGCTGACCCACCCCCATCACACCGACCGTAATTTCGATCTCCGGATTGCTCATGTCCCAGACTTTCTCTTTTTTATAAGTGATGTACCTGAACAGTTGACGGTGATGATTGAGGATACCCATGATTACATAATTGGTCATGGAATAGGTGAGCCTAGGATCAACTATTCTCGTAATGGGCACTTCTCTAGGAAGATCAGGATCGGCCATAATATGGTCCACACCCGAGCCCATCGAACATATCAATTTGAGATTCGGGAAATTCATCAATGCCCCATGAGGGTGTAACCAAACCACCGCCACTTCCACCTCTTCAGGATTCAGTATATCAGGATATACTTCTACATCTACTTGATTATCAATGGTTTTGAAAACACTTATCCAATTGTTGACGTCCTTATTAGGTGCAATTATAGCTATACTCATACCACGAAAATAGATTTAATGAATTGGCAATATAGGCATAGAATTTCCCCGGGGAAGGCCCACTCGCCCAAAAATTGTTTTGGAATTCAGGTCTTTTTTTTCTTTAGATCATTTAAGGTTTTTATATCAAATATAACTGAGCCTGATTACCTTTGTCAAGATATAGCCCAAATTCAATCCATTTAACCCCCTAGCATAAAATACCTAGTCTTAAGGATCTCAAGAATCAGAAACTAATTTAACATTATTTATTTATGAATACAAAAAAAATCCTTTTACTGCTACAATTTTCGATTTTGTGCACGATAAGTAGTTTTGCCCAACTTAAAATGCCTCAAGCCAGCCCACCTGCGAAGATTAATCAATTGGCAGGTCTCACCCAGTTCCAATTAGAATACAGCCGGCCAAGTATGAAGGGGAGAAAAGTCTTTGGTGATCTTGTTCCTTTCGGTGCCGTATGGAGAACAGGGGCTAATGCCGCCAGTACTATTGAATTTGATACCGAGGTAAAGTTTGAAGGCCAAAGTGTGGCACCGGGGAAGTATGCGATCTACACCATTCCTGAAAAAGATAAATGGGCAGTGATTTTAAGCAAAAACACTGAGCTTTGGGGATCCATAGGTTACACTGACAAGGATGATGTGGTACGTGTTACTGTTCCTTCCAAAAAGCTTAAAATCCCTGTGGAAACTTTTGAGATTAGGTTTGTCGATATCCAAGATAATCGAGCAAAATTGGCCTTGGCGTGGGAAAAAACCCAGGTAGAGGTAAAAATCGAAATGGAAGTGGATCCCATCGTGATGAAACAAATCAAAGAACAGGTTATTGATGGTAGCCCTTCCAACCCCGGTCTTTATTTTCAGGCAGCCACCTATTATTTCAACAATGATAAGGATTTAGACCAGGCTTTGAAATGGGCCACACAAGTGGTAGAGTCGGATGAAAAATACTGGAATGTTCACCTGAAAGCCAAAATTGAGCAAAAATTGGGGCTCAAGGAAGATGCGAGGGAATCTGCCATGAGATCCATGGCCTTGGCAAAAGAGGCCAACAATCCTGACTATGTGACGCTTAACGAGAAACTCCTAAAAACGATTAAATAAAAAAAGAAAGCTTTCCTCGGTTCATCACCAGGGAAGGCTTTCTTCCTTTTACTTTTTCTAAACGATCACCCCTGTGGTTCCCCCACCTTTCAGCGTAGTTTCCACGGGGCTGTTATTTTTCCAAGCCCCAGCGGTAAAATCGGGAACATCTATTCCACTGGACTTGTTGGCAACCGACCATTCACTCAGGGGTGTTATGGCAGACCACAGGGCTGCGTCATATACATCTTGATCTAAAGGAAGACCATTCCTAAGGCAGTCAATCATCCTCCAATCCATCATAAAGTCCATTCCTCCATGGCCTCCAATCTTTTTGGCCATTTCCCCAACTTTCTTGACGATCTCCGGTGTGTATTTTTCCTGCAACTCTTTCATTTTATCCTCCTTCAACCACCCGTGTCCGTCTGAAACCCCTTCCTGGGGCCATTTTTGAGCCATTGCCTTGGTGCCACTGATCAAGTGTATCCGGGAGTAGGGCCGGGGGGAGGTCACATCATGCTGAATCATGATGGATCTTCCTTTTTTTGTTTTCACCATGGTTGTGTTCATGTTCCCCCTATAATTCTTGGCCGCAAACTGGTTAAAAAACGGGTCTTCCTCCGCCAGTTTCTGGGCATGTTGCCTCATGTGAAAATCATGGCTGGACAAAGAAGTCAGATAGTCCATTTGATCCCCACGGTTGATGTTCATGATCTGGCAAATTGGACCTAGTCCGTGAGTAGGGTATAAGTTTCCATCCCGAAAGTTTTCCTGAAGGCGCCACATTTCATGGTATCCTGATTCTTTTTGGAAATTGAGGTCGAGGAGGTCATGGATATAGGCTCCCTCACCATGAATGATTTCACCAAAATACCCGTCTCTGGCCATGCTTAAGGTCATTAGCTCGAAAAAATCATAACAGCAGTTCTCTAACTGCATGCAATGCTTTTTGGTGCGCTCAGAGGTTTCTACCAATTGCCAGCATTCCTCCAACGTCACTGCAGCCGGCACCTCAGAGGCTGCATGTTTTCCTGCCTCCATAGCATAGACGGCCATAGGTGTATGCCATTGCCAGGGGGTAGCAATATACACTAAATCTATATCGTCCCTATCACATAATTTTTTCCAGGCAAAGGAAGAACCGCTGTAGGTCTCTGGCCTATGGGAGGTTTCCTCCAGACTTTTTACCACTTTGTCCACTCTATCTGGTTTCAGATCACAAAGCGCCCTAATTTCCACCCCTTCTATCTTACTCAGCCGGTTTACGGCCCCTGGCCCTCTGCTCCCAAGACCAATCACGCCCACCCGGACGGTCCCTAACTTGGGTGCCGCATATCCCGACATATTAAAGCGCTGGGCCCTTTTTTTCTGGCTTTGGGCTTTTATATTTTCAAGTTGTTCGGTGGTAAAACTGCTCAACCCGGCCCCCATCAGGCCAAATCCCGCCATTCCTGAGAGTTTTAGGAAGGCTCTTCTTTGCTTGTTACTCATTATTATAAATTGCTTATTTAAGTGATTTTAATTCAAGTTTTGGCCTTAGTAATTTACGAGGATTATATAGCTTTTCTAAATATTTTCATGAATTAGAGTTAAATCTTAAAAAATATCTTTTTCCGATAAAGGAAGAAACAGAGGTACCAGAGTGCTGCCAATGTCAATATGGCATTGATCAATTGCATACCCGGTTCAGGCACCCCTATGGGTTCCATAATTCCAAAACTGAAAATCTTTATAAAATTAAACAACCAACGCCCGAGAATTTGAGCGAAGAGATAGATAAATATGGGGTTCATGCCCACGAGGATAAATGGGAATGTCCAGGATTGCACCTTCTTCATGTCCACCAACCAATAGAAAAGCCCCAATGCCAGGAGAGCCCAGCCCCCTGAAGCCAAAATAAAGGAGCTTGTACATATCCTTTTGATGATAGGTGTGACTCCCAGTAGATCAAGCCCATAGCCCAGTACAAGTGCCACAATACCAGCCACCACAAACCGCTTTACCTTTTCTCCATCAGGCACGCTTTTCCGTAAGTAGTTCCCACACATGGCTCCCCAAAGGGTGTGCGCAGCGGTGGGGATACAATTGATGGCCACCCAATGCCCCGGGCTTAGTTTTCCCATCATCAACATGTCCATATAGGACCCAAAATTCTCTCCTTTTACAAAGGGGGCACCGGGCTGGTAGATCCGGTACATTAATTCAGTCAATACCAATAATCCAATGGATACTGCCAATTGAACCTTAAAAGGTTGTCTGAGAAATAGATAGGTAAATAAAATTGTGAAGGATAGCTGCGTAAGCACGTTCCACAATTCAAACACCAACCTTTGATTATAAACACAATGCAACCCGGTTCCAAACAAGAATAGTAATAAACAACGCCGGAGCACATGGCGCGTCACTTTAGAGCTCTCCTGACTGCTTTCGAGCCGTTTGTTCAATGAGAAGGGCATGGCCACCCCCACGATGAACATGAAAAAGGGCTGAATAAGGTCCCAAAACCTCAACCCATTCCAGGGATGATGGGTAAACTGTATCGTTACCTGGTGTCCCCAGGTATTTTCCGGAAAAAGACCGATCAGGGCCTGATAAAGCAGGGCGGATTCGGCAATTAGCAAAAACATGGTAATTCCCCTATATGCATCCAGGGAAACGAGACGGTTGGTTGGAGAGATCAGTGCTTTCTTCATGGGTGGCAGTTGAAAATTGACCCACACAAGATAATGGAACATTTTCCCATCCCAAAAAAATCTTTTATAAAGCCGCAGAATTGCTTATGGGTGGAATGGTTATTTTTATTAACTTCCAAAAAAAAACAATTTATGCACAGATATTACCTTGTTATCACCCTATTTATACTGTTTTCCTGTGATCAGGACACTAAAGATACCAACATGGAGCAAAATAAAGTAGACCAAGACGTTAATCAACTTTTGTTAAGGGACTATCAACCAGAGTCCTTATATAAGAACCAGGAAACACTGGTGCCAAAAGCAAAATATCCGGCTATTGACGTCCATGCCCATACCTATGCGAAGACCGCAGAGGAATTGGATGAATGGGTGGCCACCATGGACAAGGTAGGGATAGAAAAAACGGTGGTTCTTACCTACGAAACAGGGGAAAAATTTGACAGCCTTATTCAGGCTTATAAAAAATACGAGGACAGGTTTTTGTTGTTTTGTGGCATAGATTATACCGGCTACGAAGAAGAGGGTTTTGGCCCTGCTGCTATCAGGGAACTGGAACGCTGTGTGGCAGCAGGAGCCAAGGGAGTAGGGGAGTTGGGAGATAAAGGCGAAGGCCTTTTTTACTCAAGACCCACCAAAGCCTATGGCATGCATGTCAATGACCCTCGCATGCAGCCCATTCTGGAAAGAATCGGTGAACTGGGAGTGCCCATCAATATACATGTGGCCGAACCCATCTGGATGTATCAACCTATGGATAAAACCAATGACGGGTTGATGAACGCTTTTAAATGGCGGCTGGATGACAAACCCGACTTGGTAAGTCATCAAGGAATGATGGAAATCCTGGAAGAAGCGGTGGCAAACCATCCCCAAACTATGTTTATTGCCTGTCATTATGCCAACTGCAGCTATGACCTTAGCATATTGGGGAATATGTTGGACAAATACCCCAATCTATATGCAGACAACAGTGCCCGGTATGCAGAAACGGCCACCATTCCCAGGACGGTGAACCGATTTTACACCAAATATGCGGACCGCATTATGTATGGTACGGACATGGGCAGGTCTGAGGGCATGTATCAGACCACGTTTAGGATTTTGGAAACCGAGGATGAGCATTTTTATGACCGTGATCTCTCCTCCTACCATTGGGCCATGCATGGGTATGGCCTAGACGATGAGGTGCTTAGAAAAGTGTATAGGGATAATGCGGCTAAGGCATTTGGGTGGTGAGGTTCTTTTACTTGAGAGTGTTATGGGTAGCCATCAATAAGGATCCAGTAAATAAATTTAATTTGGTTAGTCAAGCCGAATTGAAAACCGATTTATGACAAATTCCCCTTATCTTCAATCTTCAAAATTAACCAGTAACCATGTTAGACCTCGTAATTGAATCCAGAAAGGCCAGCATTGGGCCGGGTTTGGAAGTAAAGCGGATTCTACCTTTCCGCTTGAAGCGAATGGTGGGCCCCTTTATTTTCATGGATCATGCCGGCCCTTTGGCACCAATGGAGACGGCACCCAGCTCCATGGATGTACTTCCCCATCCCCATATTGGGCTATCCACGGTAAGTTATCTTTTCGAGGGATCAGTTACCCATAGGGATAGCCTGGGCGTGGAACAAGTGATCAAGCCCGGGGAGGTAAATTGGATGAAAGCGGGAAAAGGCATTTCCCATAGTGAACGTTTCGAGGATCCTTCCATCCTGGCAGGCGAGGGACTGGAAATGATTCAAACCTGGGTGGCACTCCCCGAAGAACATGAAGAATCCAGCCCTACTTTTAACAACTATACCGTGGATCAACTTCCCGTCTTTACCGATACGGGCTTTTGGATGAGGTTGATAGCAGGTACGGCTTTTGGCCTCAAAAATAAGGTGGAAACCAGTTCTCCCATGTTCTACTTGCATGTGGTGCTGGAGAAGGGCACAGGACTGGAATTGCCCATGGAACATGCGGAAAGGGGTGTGTATGTGGTAAAGGGTTCCTTGGAGGTGCAAGGGAGGATCTATACCCCCGGCCAACTTCTGGTGTTTGCAAAAGGGGCTGACCCTCATATCCGGGCCAGGGAGAAGACCACCCTTATGCTGCTGGGGGGAGAGCCATTGGGAGAACGCTTTATATGGTGGAATTTTGTTTCCAGCAGTAAAGAAAGGATTGAACAGGCCAAAGAGGACTGGAAACAGGGTAGGATCATCCTACCCCCAAATGATAATGAGACCTTTATTCCCTTACCAGAAGACAAGTTTAAAATGAAAGGGCCCGACCCAGAGGCATTATCCTGACCTAAGCTCCCTTGAACTAACCATGACAGTTTTTCCAATTTGGTTGATTAAAATGAATAATTACTACCTATATACATTTCTTATATGGCAAACTTTATGTTATTCCCCTTGTGCCATGAGTCAAAGTTCCACTGAAATGAACCAAAACAGTTCTAAAGATCTACAGCGCAAACAGTTATATGACTTGTTGGGTAGGCTTCCGGATAGAGATAGGCCCATATCTGTAGAGGTGCTTGCAGTAGAAAATGTGGATGGATTGATTGTGGAAAAACTTCTCCTGGACCTCAATGGCCTGGAAAAGGTGCCCGCCTATTTTACAAAACCGGCAAAAGCACGAGGAGAACTTCCCGTGGTGCTATTTAACCATTCGCATTTCGGTCAATATGAGGTGGGGAAAAACGAGTTGATCAAAGGAAGAAAGGAAATGCAGTCGCCACCTTATGCCAGGGCCCTTGCCGAGGAAGGTTATGCGGCCTTTTGCCTGGACGCCTGGGCTTTTGGGGAAAGGGCCGGCAGGACGGAGTTGGACCTGTTCAAGGAAATGCTTTGGCAGGGACAGGTAATGTTTGGGATGATGGTGTATGACAACATCAGGGCACTGGATTATCTGCTAAGTAGGGAGGACATTGATCCCGAGCGGGTGGCCACCATGGGCATGTCCATGGGCAGTACCATGGCCTGGTGGCTGGGCGCCCTGGACGAGCGGATCAAGGTGGTGGTGGATTTAAACTGTCTTACTGATTTTCATACCTTAGTGGAAAAGGGAGATCTGCGCCTACATGGGATTTATTACTATGTCCCCGATCTGTTAAACCATTTTACCACCTCTTCCATCAATGCCTTAATAGCCCCCAGGCCACATTTGGGGCTTGCGGGCAGGTTCGATCCCCTGACCCCTTTGGAGGGACTGGAAATTATTGACAAAGAACTCAAAGCAGTCTATGCGGCAGAAGGAGCCCCTGAAGCCTGGCAATTGAATATTTACCCGGTAGCCCATGAGGAAACGGCTGAGATGCGGGCGGATATATTGGAGTTTTTGAGGAAGTGGTTGTAAATTATAACTGATTAATAACCCTTTTTTATCTCTTTAATTGATTGGTTGGAAAAAAAATCCGTTTCCAACAGTATTTTTTCTCATTGCATTAGCAAAAATCAATAACCCAAGTTGGGTTAATGCTCAGGATGTCATTCAGGCACTTGGAAATGTTTCCAAGGATGATGTCGTCAAGGTTAAGGTAAAAGGTAAGTTAATGGATGGGACAGATTTTAAAGGAGAGGACATTATCATTAACAAATAAATCTTTAAATTTTAGATTTAAAAGGCGTTGGTTTCAAACCAACCTCTTTATTCTTCTTTTTCTCCCCGACAAATTCGGTAGGCGTGACACCATAATACTGCTTGAAGGAACGGCTGAAATAGGTGAGGCTGTTAAAGCCCAGGTTGAAAGCTACTTCACTGATGTTCCCATAATCCTTAGCTAATAAACATGCTGCCCGTTTCATACGAAATGTCCTTATGAATTCGGTAGGGGCCTGGTCGATAAGCGCTTTGAGCTTCCGGTGCAGGTTTACCCTGCTCATGCCGATTTCTCTACTCAACCTTTCCACATCAAACTCTGGATTGGAAAGGTTATCTTCCATGATGGAAAGAAGACGAGTCAGCAGGCGCTCATCGGTGGAGGTAACCGTGATTTCCGATGGCTCAAGGGAAAAGGACTGACTGTATTTCATCCTCAATAATTTCCTGGATTCGATGAGATTTTTAATTCTTACCAGTAGCTCTTCCATCTGAAAGGGTTTGGTCAGGTAATCGTCCGCCCCGGTTTCCAACCCATCCAGTTTACTGTCCTTGTCCGCACGGGCGGTCAACAGGATGATGGGAATATGGCTGGTCCTTTCATCCTTTTTTAGTTGGTCGGAAAGGGTCACCCCGTCCAGTTCCGGCATCATCACATCGCTGAGGATGAGGTCGGGCATCAGTTCCACTGCTTTATCAATACCGATTTTGCCGTTTTCGGCCTCCGATATCCGGTAATTTTCTTTCAAGTTCTCCCCAATAAACTGCCGCATTTCCGGATTGTCTTCCACCACCAATACTAGGGGTCGGTGGGATTTAGAGGGGGTGAAGGTTCCGTTCTTGGTAGAATAGGGGGTAAGAATGTTTGGTTCTTGTGCCTGTGTCAGCGGTATTTCGGATTTGGGCAAGGGAATATCAAATGCAGGGACAGGCTTTAGCGGCAGGATCATTTCAAAAACTGAGCCCTGACCGGGTTCGCTTATTACCGAAACATCTCCTCCTTGCAACCTTACAAGCTCATGTACCAATGAAAGGCCTATCCCGGTGCCCTCATAAGCACGGGTGGAAGTAGATTCCACCTGATAAAAACGTTCAAAAATATGGGCCAGTTTTTCCTTTGGAATGCCGATTCCCGTATCTTTTACCGCAATTTGAAGTTGATGGATTCCATTCTCTAATGGCCCTACATCCACCCGGAAAACCACCTCTCCTCCTTTTGGTGTGAATTTAAAGGCATTGGACAGCAGGTTGGAAATGATCTTTTCCAGTTTTTCTCTATCGAAATAAACATAAACCAGACCTTCATCCATCTCGATTTTATAGGTTATTTGTTTGCTTTCAAAAAGGGAGACAAAAGACCCTGCACACCTGCGCAAAAAGGACATCATTTCCCCGGGATGTTCATCTACTTTAAGCTTTCCCGCTTCCAGCTTGGAAAGGTCCAGTAACTGGTTGATCAACTGGTGTAGTTTTGAGGCATTTCTATGGATAAGACCGTAATCTTTGGCCCTTTTCGACAGGTTTTCATCCTTGTTCTTCAATTTTTCCACTGTTCCGGAAATCAACGTCAGTGGAGTGCGGAACTCATGGGAGATATTGGCGAAGAACGAAGACTTTGTGCGGTCGAGCTCATGCATCTTCTCTGCTTCCATCATTTGCAACTTAAGATCTCCTTTAAGGCGTTCCCGGTTGACCACCGCTTTACGCATGCCCAATAGCGTCAATATCCCAAAAGCAACATACAGGGAATAGGCCCACCAAGTTCGCCACCAGGGGGGAAGGATGGTGATGGCCATGCTTGTCCCGATTTCGTTCCAGACCCCGTCGTTATTGGATCCCTTCACCCGAAATACATAATTTCCGGGGTTTAGATTGGTATAACTGGCATAACGCCTGGTACCGGAGTAAATCCAATCTTCATCAAAATTTTCTAATTTATAAGCATATTGGTTTTTATGAGAATTGATGAAATTCAGCGCGGAGAATTCGAAAGAAATGAATTTCTGTTGATGGGCAAGCGTAATACCTTCCACTTCTTTCTCTTTCCAGCCTGAAAGGGGTTGATCCAAAACACGGAATTCGGTGATAACGATGGGGGGAATTTTTTCATTGACCCTGATTTGATCCGGATAAAAGGCATTTAAACCATTAATTCCTCCAAAATAAAGCCGTCCATCCTTTCCTTTAAAGCTGGATCCTAAATTTAAATGCCCTGTAGCAAATTGGTTGCTTTGAAGGCCATCACTTGCGTCGAAGGTTAAAATTTCCTTGGTGATAGGATTAAACCGACAAATCCCCTTGTTAGTGCTTAACCACAGATTTCCTTCTGCATCAATTTCTATCCTATTTATGGTATTACCAGGTAATCCATCTTCAATGGTATATGCGGTAAAAATTTCTTTTTCAAGATCAAAATGACAAAGTCCCCCTCCATAAGTAGCCAACCAAAGGTTTCCTTTTGAATCATCCTGGATATGGCGAACAGAATGACTGCTTATGCTATTGGGATTTAGAGGACCCTGGGAGTAGTGGATAATTTCACCTGTTTTTCTGTTCATTCTGTTCAAGGCAATACTCCCGGTACCAATCCATAGATAACCTAACCGATCTTCAAAAATGCTCAGGCAATGATGATCACTAATAATACCTTCTTTCTTATCTCCGGAAAAGAAATGTTCAATTTTTCTGGTTTTCGGGTGAATTTTCTTTAATCCGTCTTGGGTGCCCACCCAAATAAACCCATCACTATCCTCAAAAATAGTCAAGACCTCCCGGTCTGCGCCCCCGGTCCTTTCTGAAGCCTGAATGGGGATATGGGTAAATTCACCCTTGTCCCTGTCCATTACACTTAAACCTCCCCCTTTTTTGAAATAATT
>PXCO01000070.1 GCA_003565295.1 Cyclobacteriaceae bacterium | reverse complement strand
CGGTTTTTCTCCATTTCTTCACCTTTAAAAATCGGGGCCAGACTTTTCCCTCTCATTGGTTTAATGCTCTTGCCATGAAAGTCTTCAGGATAAGTGGTTTCTGCCAACTCAATACAAGTAGCCATTAAATCCACAACATGGCCGGTTTCTTTGGTAATCCCCTTTTGGGAAATTCCATGGGGCCAATGAGCTATCAAAGGGGTTACCATCCCTCCCTCTTCAAGCCACCTTTTATACCTTCTAAATGGGGTATTTGAGGCAATGGCCCATGGTTTCTTATAAGCGACATACGAGCCCGGGTGGCCAATTTGGGAGTCTGGATCGTGCATTTTCCTTCCTGATATTTCCTCCGGGGAGGCTCCGTTATCGGATAAGAAAAATATCAAGGTGTTATCTAGCACTCCTTGGGATTTCAGTGTGTTAACGACTTTTCCAATTCCTTCGTCCATCCGATGAACCATGGCCGCATAGACTTCCATTCTGCTGGACCAATCCGCTTTATTTTCCACCTCCTGCCAGCTCGAAACCCCTTCCTCTCTTGGGGAAAGCCTAAAGGTAGCATCAATAATGCCCATATCCTGCATTCGTTCATACCTTTCATCACGAAGCTCATCCCAACCTTTGTCGTATTTTCCATCATATTTTTGTATGTCCTCCGGCAGGGCATGAAGTGGCCAATGTGGTGCAGTATAAGAAAGGTACAATAAAAAGGGCATTTCTTGTTGTTGATCAAAGTGTTCCCTTATGAACTGTGCTCCATATGATGAAAAAGCATCCGTCATATAAAAACCCTCTACCGGAGGCTCCCAAGGGGAATTATCAAGGGCCATTTGCCGCTTTCTCACCGTATCTTTGTCGAGTTCAAAATAACTGCTTCCCCCACTGATAAGTCCAAAGTACCTGTCAAAGCCCCTCTGTACGGGCCAGTGATCCTGTTTTTCTCCCACATGCCATTTCCCTGACATATACGTGGCATAGCCGGCCTTTTTCAGGACTTCCGCAATGGTCACGGTGGATTCATCCAGATATCCTTGATAGGGCCCGGGTTCGGGGTCACTGTCAAGTGCGCTCACCATGCCACCCATTCCTGCTTCGTGAGGGTAAAGACCGGTAAGTAAGGAAGCCCTAGTGGGACAACACCTGGCCGCATTGTAGAACCGCTGGAACCGGAGCCCATTTTCGGCCAATTTATCCAAATTTGGAGTATGGATCTCACCGCCGTAACAGCCTATATCAGAATATCCCAGATCATCCGCCATGATAATGACGATATTGGGGCGGGTATCCCTTTCACTTTCCACCTGAGTTTCACAACCTGCAGTGAGTATTCCGTAAAGGATAAATATCCTAGGTATAATCTTTTGTTGGCACTGGAGATGAGCGTAAAATGGGCTGGAAACGAGTTTATGAAGTAATTTCATTGAGTTTTTCTATCCTACTGAAATGAAAAGATAAGGGGGCTAAGCTTACCCCCTTATCCATTTATTGGCTTAGTATCCTGGGTTTTGCGGAAAATCTCCCGGATTGCTTACCCTGTCTATTTGGGTCTGTGGTATGGGCCTCACCAGGTGGAATTCCTGGATGTTTGGTCCCCCATCCAAGTTATGGGCCCTTACTCTTTCCAAAAGCGTACCAGTCCTCTTGAGGTCATACCATCTGAATTTTTCACCGATCAGTTCTCTTGCCCTTTCTTCTAGGATAAAATCCAAGTCGATATCACCAGGGCCTACTTGCATATCTCCTTCCCTTCCAGGTAAAGCAGCTCTTTCCCTTAGCACGTTCACATAAGCGGCTGCCTCTGCATTTTTATTTTGCCTCCAAGCAGCCTCGGTGGCAATAAGATACATTTCTGCCAACCTTATTACCGGAAAATCCCTTCTTCCTCTCGTTTCATTAATACTTGGGCGCAAAGGGTCAAGAAATTTTAAAAGTGACGGGTAGTTTCTGCGAGCATTAGTACCTATTTCCTGAAAACTATTGACATTTCCAATCCAATTACCCTTATAATCAATCAGCCAATACGGCTTGGACAATTTTTCCTCATCGGAAACCGGATGCATCACGATATGAATAGAAGTGTCACCGGGGTTAACGGCATGGCCATTTATCTCTGCAGAGATATTGGCAAACCAGGTCGTTTTAAATGAACCTTCCCATCTTGCATCAATATCCCTGTCATACAAACTAAACAGGTAATTGGTGGGCAAAAACCGCTGAAAAGGTCTACCATTTTCGGTATCTCTCACCATTGCGGGATTGAAGGTATAATCAAAAATAAAATACAGGTGGCCAGAATTACCAGGGCCAGTAAACAAGGGGTCTTCTGAAAACTGAACGGTCCAAATGAATTCTGAATTTCTCTCATTGTTTATATCCCATAGCTCAATATAGGGCTTTACAAGTTGATAGGAATAGGCATCGATCACCGTGGATGATAACTGCTCAGCTTCAGCCCAGTTGCCTACAGTAAGATGTACCCGGGCTAGCAAAGCCTGTGCGGCAGCTTTATGTACCCTGCCGTAATCGCTGACATTTTCAGGAAGGTTGGCCACTGCAAACTCCAAATCAGGGATTATGCCCTGGCTATAAAATGTCTCTTCTGGGGTCCTATTGGCTTCCGTTTCTACACCTACCGTCTCTTCCAGGCTGAAATGTACACCGCCCCATTGTTGAACGATATGGAAATAATACAAGGCCCTTAAAAACCGTGCCTCACCTTCTATTTCCCTTCTTCTTTGGTCGGAAATTCCCTGTACATTACCCACCTTATTGATTACTGTATTACATTGGTTTACACCCCGGTACAAGTTATTCCATATCGCTGTAACCGTGCCACTGGTTCCCAAAAAGTTGGGGGAATAATTATTGATATGAGGGTTATTGGCAATGCCTCCAAATCCATTGGTGAATATATCCGTACCGGTGACTGTAAGGAACCAACCATTTTGCTGTCCGTAAAGTCCCCTTAATGTGGTGTAAGTGGCTTTAAGGCCGTCTTCTATTCCTCCTGGAGTGGTGAAATAGGGATCCGCAGTGGCTAGGCTGACTGGCTCCTCTACTAATACCTCTTCACAAGCTGAAAATAATAGATGAAGTCCTATTAAATATATAAATAACTTTTTCATGATTGCTTGATTTAGAATTTCAGATTTACCCCAAAAATATATGTAGCCGTAGTCAAGGGACTGCCACCTCCTACGATACCGTTGGAAGTTTCGGGATCCACGGTAGTATATGGGGAGAAAATAATAGCATTATTCATGGTGGTGTAGACCCTAGCCGATGAAAACCCAATTTTTTCTATCAAATGATTGGCAAAATTATACCCCAATGCCACGTTCCTGATTTTGATAAAGGAACCATCAAAGAACCTTACTGCGTCGGAATACAAGGGAGATTCGCCTGCATCCGGCCGAGGAAATGCATTGGTGGGGTTATCCGGAGTCCAGTAATCCAGATTAAGGCTGTTGTACCTTCCCTGCCAATTATTTCCGCCAAGGTTATGGAAATCGCTTCTCAACATCTGACCTACCCTGGCATGGACTAAAATAGACAAGTCAAAACCCTTAAAGCTAAAACTATTGGTTAATCCCCCGCTCCAATTGGGCACCGTTGAACCGAGTATAGTTCGATCATCGGCATTAAGGTTACCATCAGGCTCATCAGTCAAATTCCCATCTGCATCCCTACCATTCACATCTTTGATTTTGATGTCACCTGGTCTTTGACCGAAATCTGCGGCTACATCAGCTTCGTCTTGCTGCCAGATTCCATCTTGTTTGAAGTTATAAAACACGTTAATGGGATGGCCAATAAACCACTGGTTTCCCACATCATCATTTTCCCCGTCGAATAGTTCCAATATTTGCTCCCTATTGGAAAAAACATTCAAACTAGCATTCCATGAAAAGCCACTTGGGCGGTTTAGAATATTCCCCGAAACCGTAAGCTCTACTCCTGAATTTTGCGTAGCACCAATGTTCTGCAAAATGGAGTTATACCCGGATGTTATGGGAAGTAAGCGGTTCAATAAGAGGTCTTCGGTATTGGTCACATAATATTCCAAAGAGCCCGTGAAACGATCTTCCATAAAACCAAAATCTATCCCTATGTTTGTGGTTTTGGAAATCTCCCACCTAAGGTCTGGATTGGGAATCAGGTTGTTCTCGAAACCAAAAGCAGGGGTTGTACCAAAGATATAAGTGGTTCTTGCTAGACCTCCTAATGTCTGAAATGGG